>NZ_JBKJFM010000063.1:0-31173 GCF_046614825.1 Streptomyces nanhaiensis | reverse complement strand
CGCGCCACCGCTCGCGCCGCCGTCCGCCGCGGCCGCGGCGAAGGCGCCGCGGGCCAGCCGGTGCAGGAGGGCGGCCGCCGCGTCGCGGTCCGGCAGCGAGGAGGGGCGGCTCAGATGGGGCGTGGAGTTGAGCAGGCCGAAGACTGCGTGGACGGAGGCGCGGGCCTCCTTCTCCGGCAGCTCCGGGTGCACCTGGCGCACGACGCCCACCCACAGCTCCACGTACTGGCGCTGGAGCTGGCGCACCAGCTTGCGGTCGCTGTCGCGCAGCCGGTCCAGCTCCCGGTCGTGGAGGGTGATCAGGGCGCGGTCGTCGAGCGCGAAGTCGATGTGGCGGCCGATGAGCGCGTCCAGCGTCGCCCCCGGCGCGAGGCCGGCGCCGGCGGACTCCGCCAGGCACCTGCGCCCGCCGGAGTACAGCCGCTCGCTGATGCCCACCAGCAGCTCCGCGAGCATCGCGTCCTTGCCCGCGAAGTGGCGGTAGAGACCGGGGCCGCTGATGCCGACCGCCGCGCCTATCTCGTCCACGCCGACGCCGTGGAAGCCGCGCTCGGCGAACAGGCGGGCGGCCTCGCCGAGGATCTGCTCTCGGCGGGTGGGGGCGTCGGTCCTGGTGGTCATGGGGGAATTGTAGACAGCCGGGTTAGCGGGCGTTAACCTGATGGACGAGGTTAACGCTCACTAACCGAGCAAGGGGGCTCGAAGGGCATGCAGCAGGCACCTCCGCTGGTCAGCGCCGTGGATCCGGCGTCAGAGGCGGCGAGGGCGAACGAGGCCGCGCACCGCGAGCTGGCCGCGCGACTGCGCGAGAAGCTCGCCGCGGCACGGCTGGGCGGCGGCGAGCGGGCACGGGCGCGGCACACCGCGCGCGGCAAGCTGCTGCCGCGGGACCGGGTGGACACCCTGCTGGATCCGGGGTCCCCCTTCCTGGAGCTGGCTCCGCTCGCGGCGGACGGGATGTACGAGGGCCAGGCACCGGCCGCGGGTGTGATCGCCGGCATCGGGCGGGTCTCGGGCCGCGAGGTGGTGGTCGTCGCCAACGACGCCACGGTCAAGGGCGGCACGTACTACCCGATGACGGTCAAGAAGCACCTGCGCGCGCAGGAGGTGGCCCTGGAGAACCGGCTGCCGTGCGTGTACCTGGTGGATTCGGGCGGCGCCTTCCTGCCCATGCAGGACGAGGTCTTCCCCGACCGCGAGCACTTCGGGCGGATCTTCTACAACCAGGCCCGGATGTCCGGCGCGGGCATCCCGCAGATCGCCGCCGTCCTCGGCTCGTGCACGGCGGGCGGCGCCTACGTGCCGGCGATGAGCGACGAGGCCGTGATCGTGCGCGGCCAGGGCACGATCTTCCTGGGCGGGCCGCCGCTGGTGAAGGCGGCCACCGGCGAGGTCGTCACGGCCGAGGAACTGGGCGGCGGCGAGGTCCACTCGCGCACCTCCGGCGTGACCGACCACCTCGCCGAGGACGACGCCCACGCCCTGCGCATCGTGCGGGACATCGTGGCCACCCTCCCCCGCCGCGGCCCGCTGCCGTGGCCGGTGGAGCCGGCGGAGGAGCCGAAGGTCGACCCGGCCGGGCTCTACGGCGCGGTCCCCGTCGACTCGCGCACCCCCTACGACGTGCGCGAGGTCATCGCCCGTGTCGTCGACGGCTCCCGGTTCGCGGAGTTCAAGGCCGAGTACGGCACGACTCTGGTGACGGGCTTCGCCCGCATCCACGGCCACCCGGTCGGGATCGTCGCCAACAACGGCATCCTGTTCGCCGAGTCCGCCCAGAAGGGCGCGCACTTCATCGAGCTGTGCGACCAGCGCGGCATACCGCTGGTGTTCCTGCAGAACATCTCCGGCTTCATGGTGGGCCGCCAGTACGAGGCGGGCGGCATCGCCAAGCACGGCGCCAAGATGGTGACGGCCGTGGCCTGCACCCGGGTGCCCAAGCTGACGGTCGTCGTCGGCGGCTCCTACGGAGCGGGCAACTACTCGATGTGCGGCCGGGCGTACTCGCCGCGCTTCATGTGGATGTGGCCCAACGCCAAGATCTCGGTGATGGGCGGCGAGCAGGCCGCCTCGGTGCTGGCCACCGTCAAGCGCGACCAGCTTCAGGCGCGCGGCGAGGAGTGGAGCGCCGAGGAGGAGGACGCCTTCAAGGCGCCCGTCCGCGAGCAGTACGAGACCCAGGGCAACGCCTACTACGCCACCGCGCGACTGTGGGACGACGGCGTGATCGACCCGCTGGAGACGCGTACGGTGCTCGGCCTCGCGCTCACCGCGTGCGCGAACGCGCCGCTGCCCGAGAAGGACCCCGCGGCGCCCGGCTACGGCGTCTTCCGGATGTGAGGGGGATGCGTTCCATGTTCGACACGGTGCTGGTCGCCAACCGCGGCGAGATCGCCGTCCGCGTCATCCGCACGCTGCGGCGGCTGGGCGTGCGCTCGGTCGCCGTCTTCAGCGACGCGGACGCCGACGCGCGCCATGTGCGGGAGGCGGACACCGCGGTGCGGATCGGCCCGGCGGTGGCCTCCGAGAGTTATCTGTCGATCGAGAGGCTGCTGGAGGCCGCCCGGCGGACGGGCGCCCAGGCGGTGCACCCCGGCTACGGCTTCCTCGCCGAGAACGCCGCCTTCGCCCGCGCGGTGGAGGCGGCCGGGATGGTCTTCGTCGGCCCGCCCGCCGACGCCATCGAGCTGATGGGCGACAAGATCCGCGCCAAGGAGACGGTGCGGGCCGCCGGGGTGCCGGTGGTGCCCGGCAGCAGCGGCAGCGGACTGACCGATGCCGAACTGACCGCCGCGGCGCTGGAGATCGGGACCCCCGTCCTGCTCAAGCCCTCGGCCGGGGGCGGCGGCAAGGGCATGCGGCTGGTGCGCGACGAGGCGCTGCTGGCCGAGGAGATCGCCGCCGCGCGGCGCGAGGCCCGCGGCGCCTTCGGCGACGACACCCTGCTGGTGGAGCGGTGGATCGACCGGCCCCGGCACATCGAGATCCAGGTCCTGGCCGACGGCCACGGCACCGTGGTGCACCTGGGCGAGCGCGAGTGCAGCCTCCAGCGCCGCCACCAGAAGATCATCGAGGAGGCGCCCAGCCCGCTGCTGGACGAGGCCACCCGCGCCGCGATGGGCGAGGCGGCCGTACGCGCCGCCCGCTCCTGCGGCTACCGGGGCGCCGGCACGGTGGAGTTCATCGTCCCCGGCGGTGATCCGGCCGCCTACTGCTTCATGGAGATGAACACCCGCCTCCAGGTCGAGCACCCGGTGACGGAGCTGATCACCGGCCTGGACCTGGTGGAGTGGCAGCTGCGGGTGGCGGCCGGCGAGCCGCTGGCCTTCGGTCAGGAGGACGTCCGCCTGAACGGGCACGCGGTGGAGGCCCGCATCTGCGCGGAGACGGCGCGCGCCACCGGCGGAAGGGTGGACTTCCTGCCGTCGGCCGGTACCGTCCATCTGCTCTCGGAGCCCTCGGGCGAGGGCGTCCGCGTGGACTCCGGGCTCGCGCAGGGCACCGAGGTGGGCACCGTCTACGACCCGATGCTCGCCAAGGTGATCGCCCACGGTCCGGACCGGGCCTCCGCGCTGCGGCGGCTGCGCTCCGCGCTGGCGGAGACGACCGTGCTGGGCGTGGACACCAACACCGCCTTCCTGCGCGCCCTGCTGGCCCACCCCGCGGTGGTCTCCGGGGAGCTGGACACCGGCCTGGTGGACCGCGACGCCGCCTCGCTGCTGCCGTCGGCCGTGCCGGACGAGGTCTACGCGGCTGCGGCTCTGCTGCGGCACGCCGCTCTGGAGCCCTCGCCCCCCGCCTCCGCGGGCGGCTCCCCGGGCTGGACGGACCCGTTCTCCGCGCCGACCGGCTGGCGGCTGGGCGGCGAGCCCGCCTGGACGGTCCACCACCTGCGGGCACCGGGCCACGAGCCGGTGGCCGTGCGGGTGCGCGGGCGGGCCGACGGCGCCGAGGTCCGCGTCGGGGACGCCGAGCCGGTGAGTGCCGCGCTGCGGTCGCAGGACGGTGTGGATTCCGGCGAGGACTCCGGCCGCGCGACGCTGACCTGGGACGGGATGACCCACTCCTTCGCCCACGCCCGCTCCGGCGGCAGCCGCTGGCTCGGCCGCGACGGGCAGGGCTGGCACCTGGCCGACCACGACCCGGTCGAGGCGGCCCTGCGGGGCGGCGCGGGGGCGCACGGCGCCGACGCGCTGACCGCGCCGATGCCCGGCACGGTCACCGTCGTCAAGGCGGCCGTCGGCGAGGAGGTCACCGCCGGCCAGAGCCTGCTGGTGGTGGAGGCGATGAAGATGGAGCACGTCATCGCCGCCCCCTACGACGGGATCGTCACCGAACTGGACGTCACGGCGGGCAGCACGGTCGCCATGGACCAGGTGCTCGCCGTCGTCGAGCCGAAGGACTCCGAGCCGGACGGTGATTCGCCGGCGCCGCCGGAGATGCCGGGCGAGCCGGGGCCGAAGAAGGGGGCCGCGCGATGATCGAGGGTCTGCCCATGGCCGTTGCGGCCGAGGGGCTTCCGGGCCGCGTCCGCATCCACGAGGTGGGCGCGCGCGACGGCCTGCAGAACGAACCGTCGACCGTGCCCGTCGAGGTGAAGGCGGAGTTCATCCGCAGGCTCGCCGACGCCGGGCTGCGCACCATCGAGGCGACCAGCTTCGTCCATCCCAGGTGGGTGCCCCAACTGGCCGACGCAGAGGAGCTGTTCCCGGCCGTGGCCGACCTCGCCGACCGGGCGGGCGCCGACGCCGTACGGCTGCCGGCGCTCGTGCCCAACGAGCGCGGCCTGGAGCGGGCGCTGGCCCTCGGCGTCCGCGAGATCGCCGTCTTCGGCAGCGCCACCGAGTCCTTCGCCAGGGCCAACCTCAACCGCACCGTCGACGAGGCCCTGGCGATGTTCGAGCCGGTGGTCGCCCGCGCGAAGGAGGCGGGCGCCGGGGTCCGCGGTTATCTGTCGATGTGCTTCGGCGATCCGTGGGAGGGCCCGGTGCCCGTCGCGCAGGTGGTCGGCGTCTGCCGCCGCCTGCTCGACCTCGGCTGCGACGAGCTGAGTCTGGGCGACACCATCGGCGTGGCCACCCCCGGCCACGTCACCGCCCTGCTGGCCGCCCTGAACGACGCGGGCGTGCCCACCGGCCGCCTCGCCGTCCACTTCCACGACACCTACGGCCAGGCCCTGTCCAACACCCTGGCCGCCCTCCGGCACGGCGTCACCACCGTGGACGCCTCCGCCGGCGGCCTCGGCGGCTGCCCGTACGCCAAGAGCGCCACGGGCAACCTCGCCACCGAGGACCTGGTGTGGATGCTGCACGGCCTCGGCATCGACACCGGGGTCGACCTCGGCCGCCTCACCGCCACCAGCGTGTGGATGGCCGAGCGGCTGGGGCGGCCCAGCCCGTCCCGCACGGTCCGCGCCCTCTCCTCCCAGGAAGCCCACGACACCCGCGGCTCCCGGGGCACCCAGGTCTCCCGCGACTCCCACAAGGAGCAGTGACACCCATGTCCCTTGACCACCGCCTCTCCCCCGAGCACGAGGAACTGCGCCGCACCGTCGAGGAGTTCGCGCACGACGTCATCGCGCCGAAGATCGGGGAGTTCTACGAGAACCACGAGTTCCCCTACGAGATCGTGCGCGAGATGGGCCGCATGGGCCTGTTCGGCCTGCCCTTCCCCGAGGAGTACGGGGGCATGGGCGGTGACTACCTCGCCCTGTGCCTGGCCCTGGAGGAACTGGCCCGGGTGGACTCCTCGGTCGCCATCACCCTGGAGGCCGCCGTCTCGCTGGGCGCCATGCCCGTGTACCGCTTCGGCACCGAGGAGCAGAAGCGGCAGTGGCTGCCGAGGCTGTGCTCGGGCGAGATGCTCGGCGCCTTCGGCCTGACCGAGCCCGAGTGCGGCTCGGACGCGGGCGGCACCCGCACCACCGCCGTACGCGACGGCGACGAGTGGGTGATCAACGGCACCAAGTGCTTCATCACCAACTCCGGCACCGACATCACCGGTCTGGTCACCGTCACCGCCGTCACCGGGCGCAAGCCCGACGGCCGCCCGGAGATCTCCTCGATCATCGTCCCCTCCGGCACCCCGGGCTTCACCGTCGCCGCGCCCTACTCCAAGGTCGGCTGGAACGCCTCGGACACCCGCGAGCTGTCCTTCTCCGACGTCCGGGTCCCGGCCGCCAACCTGCTGGGCGAGGAGGGCCGCGGCTACGCCCAGTTCCTGCGCATCCTGGACGAGGGCCGCATCGCCATCTCCGCGCTGGCCACGGGCCTGGCCCAGGGCTGTGTGGACGAGTCGGTGCGGTACGCCGGGGAGCGCCGCGCCTTCGGCCGCCCCATCGGGGCCAACCAGGCCATCCAGTTCAAGCTGGCCGACATGGAGATGCGCGCCCACACCGCCCGTATCGCCTGGCGCGACGCGGCCTCCCGGCTGCTGGCGGGCGAGCCGTTCAAGAAGGAGGCGGCCATCGCCAAGCTGTACTCCTCGGAGATCGCGGTCACCAACGCCCGCGAGGCCACCCAGATCCACGGCGGCTACGGCTTCATGAACGAGTACCCGGTGGCCCGTATGTGGCGGGATTCGAAGATCCTGGAGATCGGCGAGGGCACCAGCGAGGTCCAGCGCATGCTGATCGCCCGCGAGCTGGGCGTCACCTCCTCCTGATCCCTCGGCCCGGGCCGAGGGACCGGCAAGCGGGGCGGGGGCGCCGTCGGCACCCCCGCCTCCGGTCCCACACACCCGGTCCCGCGCCTCCGGTCCCGCACCTCCGGTCCCGCGCCTCCGGCCGGACGAGCCGGTCAGACCGGGGGCAGTGGCTGCTCGGCCCAGATGACCTTCCCGCACCCGGTGTAGCGGGTGCCCCATCGCTCGGAGAGCTGGGCCACCAGGAACAGCCCCCGCCCGCCCTCGTCCGTCGTCGCCGCGCGGCGCAGGTGCGGCGAGGTGCTGCTGGTGTCGGACACCTCGCAGATCAGACTGCGCTCCACCCTGAGCAGTCTGACCCGCACCGGCCCGGTGGCGTGCCGGATGGCGTTGGTGACCAGCTCGCTGAGGATCAGCTCGGTGGTGAACACCGTCTCCTCCAGCCCCCAGTCGGCCAGCCGCCGCGCGACCTCCTCGCGCACGGCGGAGACCGCGGCGGGCTCGGAGGGCACCTCCCACGACGCCGTCTGGTCGTCGGCCAGGGCCCTGGTACGGGCGACGAGCAGGGCGACGTCGTCGCGCGGGCGCCCGGCCAGCATCGCCCCGGTCACCGCGTCACAGGTCTCCTCCGGGGAGCGGCCGGCCCCGGTCAGCGCCTGCGCCAGCAGGTCCAGCCCGGTGTCGATGTCACGCGCCCGGTCCTCCACCAGCCCGTCGGTGTACAGCACCAGCCGGCTGCCTTCGGCCAGTTCGATCTCGGCCGACTCGTAGGGCGGCGCGCCCAGTCCGAGAGGGGCGCTGACGGGCGTGTCGGGGAACTCCACGGCGCCGTCGGGGCGGACGACCGCGGGAGGCGGATGCCCGGCCCGGGCCATGACACAGCGCCGGGAGGCCGGATCGTAGATCGCGTACAGACAGGTGGCGCCCATCATTCCGTGGGTGCCGTCCGGCGTCCCGTGCTCGCCGTCCCCCTCCTGGTCGCTGCGGCTCACCAGTTCGTCGAGATGCCCGATGATCTCGTCGGGCGGCAGGTCCAGGGCGGAGAAGTTGTGGACGGCGGTCCGCAGCCGCCCCATGGTGGCGGCCGCGTGCAGTCCATGGCCGACGACGTCGCCGACCACCAGTGCCACCCGGGCGCCGGACAGCGGGATCACGTCGAACCAGTCGCCGCCCACCCCCGAGTGGGCGGGCAGATAGCGGTAGGCGACGTCCAGCGCGTCCTGCTCGGGCAGGGCCCGCGGCAGCAGGCTGCGCTGGAGCGCGGCGGCCATGGTGTGCTCGCGCGTGTAGCGGCGGGCGTTGTCGACGGCGACCGCGGCCCGGGCCACCAGTTCCTCGGCCAGGGACAGATCGTCCTCGTCGAACGGCTCGGGCTTCTCGGAGCGCCAGAAGTTGACCAGTCCCAGAACGATGCCGCGCGCCTGGAGGGGCGCCGTGATCAGGGAGTGGACGCCCTCCGCCATGATCCCCCGGCTGCGCTCGGGGTCCTGTGCCTGCCAGCCGGGGGCGTCGGTCAGGTCGGCCTCCAGGACCGCCTGCCCCGACCCGTAGCCCCGCGCCTGCGGGGTGGAGGGGACGAACCTGATGAGGTCCCCCCTGGCGTAGAAGGAGGGGACCTCCCGGATCCCCGCGGCGGCCACCCTGCGCATGTCCACCGCCTCGCCGGCGGGCTCCTCGCCCCGCAGCACCGGCTCGGCCAGGTCGACGGTGACGAAATCGGCCAGGCGGGGTACGGCGGCCTGCGCCAGCGCCTCGGCGGTGCGCACCATGTCCAGCGTGGTGCCGATCCCCGTGCCCACGTCGTACAGCAGCCGCAGCCTGCGGCCCGTCGCCTCGGCGCGCTCGGAGAGCACCCGCATCTCGGTGGTGTCCCGGAACGTCGCGACGCTGCCCGACGGGGATCCGTAGCGGTCGACGGGCTGCTGGTTGACGGCCAGCATCCGCTCCCCCGCCATGTGGACCTCGTCGACGGCCACCCGCGCGGAGGCCAGCAGCCCGCCGAGGGGCGGCGGGAGGCCGAGGTCGGCGACGGAGCGGCCCTCGGCGTCCGGGGGCAGGTCCAGCAGCCGGCGCGCCTCGTCGTTGGCGAGCACCAGCCGGCCGTCGGCGCCGGCGATCAGCACGCCCTCGCGGACGGCGTGCAGGACGGCGTCGTGGTGTTCGTACATGCGGGTCATCTCGCCGGGACCCAGACCGCGGGTCTGGCGCAGCAGCCGCCGACTGACCACCGCCGTGCCCGCCATGGACAGCAGCAGCGCCCCCGCGGAGGCGCCGAAGAGGAGCGGGAACTGGCCTCCGGCGGTGCCCTCGACGTTCTCGACGGTGATGCCCGCCGAGACCAGGCCCACGACAGAGCCGTTCGCGTCCCGGACGGGGACGACCGCCTGCACCAGGGGGCCGATGGTGCCGACGATCTCCTCGGTGACGACCTCGCCCCGCAGCGCCGGTTCGATGTTGCCGACGAACTTCTTCCCGATCCGGTCCGGTTTGGGGTGGGTGTAGCGGATCCCGTCGGTGTCCGTCACCACGAGGAAGTCCACACCGGACCGCTCTCTGACGCCTTCGGCGAGCGGCTGGAGCCGGGCTGTGGGATCGCCGCCGGCGAGCACCGCAGGCAGTCCGGGCGCACCGGCGAACCCCTCGGCGACCGCGACCGACCGGTTGCGCGCCTCCCGCGTGCTGTCGTTGCGCGCCTGCACCACCAGGGCCGCCACGGCCGCGAGGACGAGCAGGAGGACGAGGACGGCCTGGAGGACGAAGACCTGGCCCGCCAGACTGCGCACACCCAGCAGTGAGCCGGGGTGCCGCTCCGGCGGTCGTCTCGTCCTGTCCCCGGGATCCCCGCCCTCCGTTCTCCCGCCCTCGCGCCGTTCCACCGGTGAACGCCGGGCACCGAGCAGTCGGCGCAGTGAATCCCGAGATCGGTCGGAAAGTCCGATCACATGCCCATTCTTAACACTGTTCTCCGCTTCGAGGCGAACAGCCCCCCGCCCGCGGGCGGGGGGCCACGGCCGCGGACGGCGCGGGAGGGCTTCAAAAAATCTTGGCCACTCCTTCGGGCGCACCCGCCGGAGTGGGTAAGGAAAGAGAACAGGCACCTCACCAGAAGTAATCGGGAGAACACACATGGCTACTCCCATCGGCGCGAGCGCATTCGTCGCCGCGCTCAGGAAAGAGGGGCTCAGAGTCGTCGAGGTCGGTAGCTGGCGTACCCACAACCGCAACCACAAGGGCCCGTGGGGGCCGGTGCACGGCGTGATGATCCACCACACCGTGACCTCCGGGTCGGCACGGACGGTCGAGATCTGCCGCACCGGCTACTCGACGCTGCCGGGTCCGCTGTGCCACGGCGTGATCACCAAGGACGGGCGGGTCCACATGGTCGGCCACGGCCGCGCCAACCACGCCGGCATGGGCGACGACGACGTCCTGCGCGCCGTCATCGCCGAAAGACCCCTCCCCCCGGACAACGAGGCGAACACCGACGGCAACCGCCACTTCTACGGCTTCGAGTGCGAGAACCTCGGCGACGGCCGCGACCCCTGGCCCGCGGCCCAGCTGGACGCCATCGAACGCGCCGCGGCCGCGCTCTGCCGCCACCACGGCTGGAAGGCGGAGTCCGTGATCGGGCACCTGGAGTGGCAGCCCGGCAAGGTCGACCCGCGCGGTTTCTCCATGAACACGATGCGCGCCCGCGTCCGCGAGCGCCTGAACCACAGCCCCGGCTGGGACCGGGGCGAGGAGGACGACGTGCCCAAGGTGATCGGCGAGTACCAGACCAGCGACATCAGGCTCGCTCCCCGGCAGTGGAAGACCCTCGACATCAAGGGCGCCGACATCCTGACCGGCGCGACGCGCTACCAGGTGATGGCGCACCTCACCGCCGCCCTCCCGGCCGGGTCCACGATCCAGGGCCGCTTCTACCACCTGCGGCCGGACGGCACCCGCTGGGAGTCCGGGATCATCGAACGCATCGGCACCTCGGGGAACACCTACGCCGACTTCCACCACTCCGGCAGCATCGCGCGCGGCGAGAAGCTGCGCTTCGAGGCCGCCTACTACCCCGCCGATCCGAACGACGACGCCCCCGTGACCATCGCCACCTCACGGCTGCGCGGCCTCTACTGGGACTGACGGACGCCGGGGCCGGCGCGCACCGGGGCCGACGGACGGGGGTCCGGTCCGGCGGCTGAGACAATCACCGCATGACCGAGATACTCCAGCGGGCGGGGAACTGGGCGTTCGACGGCGGCACGGTGCGCATCGTGCCGGGGCACCACAAGAGCGTGCACAGGCTACGGAGGCTGCTCGGCGAGGTGGCGGTGCCGCTGGAGGCGGTGTCGGGGATCGCCTACGAACCCGGCCGCAAGGCCGGCCGGCTGCGTCTGCGGCTGCGGCACGGCGCCGACCCGCTCCTCCAGGCCGCGGGCGGACGGCTGCCCGACGCCGCCGATCCGTACAGCCTCGAGGTGGAGCCGGACCGCGCCGGGGTCGCCGAGTACCTCGCGGACGAGCTGCGCAACGCCCTGCTGCTGGAGCAGGTGCCCGTCGCCGAGCCGTGCGACCGCTATCTGCTGCCCGGTCCGCCGGTGCCGCTGACGGTGCAGGGCACCGACGGGACGGCCTCCTTCGACGGGGACCGGGTGCGGATCGACTGGAACTGGGTGGCGGAGGGGAGCAAGTCCTCCGCCGGACCGCGGACGTTCGCGCTGCACGAACTGGCGGGTGTGGAGTGGTCCCCGGCGGTCGGGCTGGAGAACGGCTTCGTGCGCTTCCGCCCCAAGGGCTCGCACGCCGTTCTCAAGCCCGACCACGACCCCAACTGCCTGGTGCTGTGGGGGGTCCGGCAGGCCAAGGACGTCAGCTCGGTCCTGCTGGCCGCCGCCGTCACCGCCCGGCTGCCGCACCCCTCGGCCTCCGCGTCCGCTCCCGCCCTGCCGCCCGCGGACGGCCCGCGGTCCGAGACCGGCTCCGGGCCCGGCCCCGAACACGGCTCCGGCTCCGGTTCCGGTTCCGGTTCCGGTTCCGAGGGAGACGATCACGACGTCCTGCTGCGGCGGCTGCGCGAGCTGGGCGAGCTGCGCCGTGACGGGGTGCTCACCGACGAGGAGTTCACCGCGGCCAAGCAGGCCGTACTGCGCCGCTTCTGACAGCGGGGGCGGTGACCGGGCCACCACGGCCTCCGCCTCCCTCCTTCAGCCTCAATCCTGCCCGATATCGGGCAGATTTCTTGCACAAGAGCGAGTGCGGGCCTCAGTATCTACGAGTGCTCGAACGCCCCTCGGCCCATGACGACCTCGTGGACCACCTCGTCCGCTCCACGCCGCTCCGGCGCGGCGAGGCGGCCCGGGTGGTCCTGGACGTCCTGGCGTACTTCGACGAGACGGTCGAGGAGTTCGTGCGCCGCCGCCACCGCGAGCTGCAGTCCCGGGGGCTGGCGAACCAGGAGATCTTCGAGCGGATCACGGCCGAACTGCCGCACCGCGCGGTGGCCCCGCCCGGACTCTCCCTGCGGCAACTGCGCCGCATCGTCTACGGCTGACCGCCGCCCGCCACCCGCGGCGCCGGTCGGCCGCCGAAGGACCGGGCGCCCGCGGACCGGGCGCCCGGGAGGAACCGACCGAGAGCCTTGAGGACCCCGTATGTGCGGAATCGTGGGATACATCGGCGGGCGCGACGCCGCCCCGCTCCTGCTGGAAGGCCTCCAGCGCCTGGAGTACCGGGGTTACGACTCCGCGGGCATCGCCGTCCACGGCAGCGGCACCGGCCGGGCCGCGGGCCTGCGCACGGTCAAGGCCAAGGGCCGCGTACGCGAGCTGGAGGCGCGCCTGCCCGAGCGCTTCGCGGGCACCACCGGCATCGCCCACACCCGCTGGGCCACCCACGGCGCCCCCAGCGACGAGAACGCCCACCCGCACCGGGACGCCGGCGGCCGCGTGGCCGTCGTCCACAACGGCATCGTCGACAACGCCGAGGAGCTGCGCGCACGGCTGACCGCCGAGGGAGTGCGGTTCGCCTCCGAGACCGACACCGAGGTCCTCGCCCACCTCGTCGGCCGCTCCCAGGCCCCGACACTGGAGGAGCGGGTCCGCGAGGCGCTGCGCCACGTCGAGGGCACCTACGGCATCGCCGTCCTGCACGCCGACTTCCCCGACCGCATCGTCGTGGCCCGCAACGGCTCGCCGGTGGTGCTCGGCATCGGCGAGCACGAGATGTTCGTCGCCTCCGACGTGGCCGCGCTGGTCTCCCACACCCGCCAGGTGGTCACCCTGGAGGACGGGGAGATGGCCACCGTCAAGGCCGGCGACTACCGCACCTACACCACCGAGGGCAGCCGCACCTCCGCCGTCCCCACGACGGTGGAGTGGGAGGCGCAGTCGTACGACATGGGCGGCCACGACACCTACATGCACAAGGAGATCTCCGAGCAGCCCGACGCCGTGGACCGGGTGCTGCGCGGCCGGATCGACGACCGCTTCGCCACCGTCCGCCTCGACGGCCTCAACCTCGACGCGCGCGAGGCGCGCGGGGTGCGCCGGGTGAAGATCCTCGGCTGCGGCTCGGCGTACCACGCGGGTCTGATCGGCGCCCAGCTGATCGAGGAGCTGGCCCGGGTCCCCGCCGACGCCGAGCCCGCCAGCGAGTTCCGCTACCGCAACCCGGTGGTGGACCCCGACACCCTCTACATCGCCGTCAGCCAGTCCGGGGAGACCTACGACACCCTGGCCGCCGTCCAGGAGCTGCGGCGCAAGGGCGCGCGGGTGCTGGGCGTGGTCAACGTCGTCGGTTCGGCCATCGCGCGCGAGACCGACGGCGGCGTGTACGTGCACGCCGGGCCGGAGGTGTGCGTGGTGTCCACCAAGTGCTTCACCAACACCGCCGTCGCCTTCGCGCTGCTCGCCCTGCACCTGGGCCGCATCCGCGACCTGTCGGTGGCCGACGGCCGGCGGATCATCGCCGGTCTGCGCAGGCTGCCCGGCCAGATCGCCGAGATCCTGGGGCGGGAGGAGGAGATCGCGAAGCTGGCGGCGGAGTACGCGGACGCGAGGTCGATGATGTTCGTCGGCCGGGTGCGCGGCTACCCGGTGGCGCGCGAGGCGTCCCTGAAGCTCAAGGAGGTCTCCTACATCCACGCCGAGGCGTACCCGGCCTCCGAGCTCAAGCACGGTCCGCTGGCCCTGATCGAGCCCGCCGTGCCGACCGTGGCGGTCATGCCCGAGGACGAGCTGCTGGAGAAGAACCGCGCCACGCTGGAGGAGGTGCGGGCCCGCGGCGGCCGCATCCTGGCCGTGGCGCACTCCGAGCAGGAGAAGGCCGACCGCACGATCGTGGTGCCGCGCAACGAGGTGGAGCTGGACCCGATCCTGATGGGTGTCCCGCTCCAGCTCCTCGCCTACCACACGGCCCTGGTCCTGGGCCGGGACATCGACAAGCCGCGCAACCTGGCGAAGTCCGTGACGGTGGAGTAGGCCAGGAGCGCTCCCGGCCGCGGCGAGCGCGGGCGGTCCCCCCGTACGTGCCACCGGGCGCACGAGGGGACCGCCTCCCTTCGTCGGCGTCGCCCATCACGCCGGCGGTGGGCCGCCGGCGTGGGACCGTCACCTCCCGCGCGGCGGCACGCTGCTGTCTGTATGCCCCTCACAAGCGCACAATCCACCTCCGGACAGGGACGGATTCGCCGACTCGCCTTCTTCCGGGGCGAGTTGGAAGGGTGTGGCGGGGCGGCCGCTACGGGATGACGACGACCGGGCGCCGGGCGCGGCGGGCGAGGCGGCCCGCGACCGAGCCGAAGAACCGGCCGACGAGGCCGTGCGTGGAGCCCACGACGATGGCGTCGGCCTCGTACTCGCAGCCGACCTCCTCCAGCTCGTGGCAGATGTCGCCACCGCGCTCGACGAGGATCCAGGGGACCTCGGACAGATGGTCGGCGCAGGCGAGCTCCAGGCCCAGCACCTCGGTGCGGTGGTCGGGGACGTCGACGAAGACCGGCGGCTCGCAGCCCGCCCACACGGTCGTCGGAAGCCGGTTGGCGACGTGGACGATGATCAGCCCGGAGTCGGAGCGCTTCGCCATGCCGATGGCGTAGGCCAGGGCCCGCTCGCTGGAGACCGAGCCGTCGAATCCCACCACGACCCCGTGCCGGAACGCCGGATCGCAGGAGTGGCGCGTCTCGTCCGCCGCCCGGGGCGTCGCCGCCGGGTCGGCGAGCCGCTTGCGGTCCGCGGGGTCGGGGATCTCGTGTCCAGCCATCGGTTACGTCACGTGTGCCTAGGAATACGTCCTGGAAGCATGTTCCTCAGCCCATACCCCTGAGGGTACGACGGCACTCCCCCCTTGCCCAGAGGCTGCGGTCACTGCCGGTGCAGCATGCCGGAGCGGAAAGCGTTGCGCAATGCCGGGGCGGCCCCCGGCCCCCTCCTGCGCACCTTCCCGGGACCGTCCGGGGCTTCCGGAACGCCCCCTTCCGCCGGGCCCGCCGCACGGGCCCGGCGCCGCCGCCGGGCCGTCCCGCACCGGCTCCGCACCAGGCCGGCAGCGGTTGCGCACCAGGTCCGCGCCGGAGTCGTCACGCCCTCGCCGGCGCGGGGGCGCACAGAGGCGGATGACGCCGGCGGCAGTCCGCCCCCCTGTGCGCGGCGTACGCCCTCAGGGCTCCGGTCGCCGCTTTCTGAGCCCCTGCGCTTTTCGGCCAACTTCCAGCCGTGGTACACAACTTGCCAGAGGCTGACCCCGCACCGCCCACCAGGGCGGGGAGAATCGAGGCGAACGAGTGCACCCCGCGGACAGACGGCCACGAAGCGAGGCGTTCTTCCCAGGGGCGCCGACGAGTGGAACGCTTCGTGATCGAACGCTTCACGCCAAGTTGTCATGTCGACATAGCGGCGAGTGGTGAACTTGTCCCGTCAGCCTCGACAGACACAGTAGATTCGATCTTGGCTAACCACGGCGGGGGAAACGTGCAGGACCGGAAGGACGCGACGACTGAGGGGGGCTTAGTTCCATGAGCCAGGAGCCAACGCACGGCCCTGGGACGACGCGCAAGCTGGCCGCGCGCCGCCGCCGCGAGATCGTCGCCGTACTGCTCTTCGGCGGCGGCCCGATCTTCGAGAGCTCCATCCCGCTGTCCGTCTTCGGCATCGACCGGCAGGACGCCGGCGTTCCCCGCTACCGCCTTCTGGTGTGCGCGGGCGAAGAGGGACCCCTGCGCACCACGGGAGGCCTGGAGTTGACTGCTCCGTACGGCCTGGAGGCACTCTCCCGGGCGGGCACGATCGTGGTGCCCGCCTGGCGCTCCATCACCCAGCCACCGCCCCCGGCGGCCCTCGACGCCCTGCGGCGGGCGCACGAGGAGGGGGCGCGGATCATAGGCCTGTGCACGGGCGCGTTCGTGCTGGCCGCGGCGGGGCTGCTCGACGGCCGCCCCGCGACGACGCACTGGATGTACGCGCCGACGCTGGCCAAGCGCTACCCGGGGGTCCACGTCGACCCGCGCGAGCTGTTCGTGGACGACGGGGACATCCTCACCTCCGCCGGCACGGCGGCGGGTATCGACCTGTGCCTGCACGTGGTGCGCACCGACCACGGCGCCGAGGCGGCGGGAGCCCTGGCCCGCCGCCTCGTCGTACCGCCCCGGCGCGGCAACGGCGGTCAGGAGCGCTACCTGGACAGGTCTTTACCCGAGGAGATCGGCACCGACCCGCTCGCCGAGGTCGTGGCCTGGGCCCTGGAGCACCTCCACGAGCAGTTCGACGTGGAGACGCTGGCCGCGCGGGCCTACATGAGCCGGCGGACCTTCGACCGCCGGTTCCGCTCGCTGACCGGCAGCGCGCCGCTGCAGTGGCTGATCACCCAGCGGGTGCTCCAGGCGCAGCGGCTGCTGGAGACCTCCGACTACTCGGTCGACGAGGTCGCCGGACGCTGCGGCTTCCGCTCGCCGGTCGCGCTGCGCGGCCACTTCCGGCGGCAGCTCGGCGCGTCCCCGGCGGCGTACCGGGCGGCCTACCGGGCGCGCACCGGCAGACCGGAGGGCGGCGGGGACGGGGAGCGCGCCTCCGAGGCGCGCGCCGACCACGCGGCGGCCGAGTCCGCCGCGCACGGCACGGCCCACGCGGCCCACGCGGCGCGCGCGGAGAGGGGGGACCGAGGGGAACGGGGGGAACGCCCCGACCGGACGGAGCGGAGCGTACGGGGCGAGCACGGCAAACCGGAATCCGACACCTACACCCCCCGGCTGCCCTCCCAGCGGGGCCGCACGCCCGGCCGGGCCCCGTAGGCTGGGGCGCATGAACGATCGCATGGTGTGGATCGACTGCGAGATGACCGGGCTCTCGCTGTCCGAAGACGCTCTCATCGAGGTGGCCGCGCTGGTCACCGACTCGGAGCTGAACGTGCTCGGTGACGGGGTGGACATCGTGATCCGCCCGCCCGCCGAGGCGCTGGACACCATGCCCGACGTCGTCCGCGAGATGCACACCGCCTCCGGCCTGCTCGACGAGCTGGCCGGAGGCACCACGCTGGAGGACGCCGAACAGCGGGTCCTGGAGTACGTCAGGAAGCACGTCCCCGAGCCCGGCAGGGCCCCGCTGTGCGGGAACTCCGTCGGGACCGACCGCGGCTTCCTGATGCGCGACATGCCGACGCTGGAGGACTACCTCCACTACCGGATCGTCGACGTCTCCTCGATCAAGGAACTGGCCCGGCGCTGGTATCCCAAGGCGTACTTCAACAGCCCGGAGAAGAGCGGCAACCACCGGGCGCTCGCGGACATCAGGGAGTCCATCGCGGAACTGCGCTACTACCGCGAGGCGGTCTTCGTCCCGGCGCCCGGACCGGACTCGGAGACGGCGCGGAGGATCGCGGCCCGGCACGTGCTGCCCGCCGCGGGCTGAGGCGCCCGGTCCCCGCGGACCATCCGCGAAGGGCCTGCGGAACGTCCGCCGGGCGCTCCGCGGGCCACACGGCACAAAGGTGCGCGGGCATGGTCCACGACCCTGTACACTCTTATCGGCCGGTGCGGAAAGCACCACGAGCACCGGTCGTGGTGGGTATAGCTCAGCTGGTAGAGCACCTGGTTGTGGTCCAGGATGTCGCGGGTTCGAGTCCCGTTACTCACCCTGAACGATCAAGGCCCGGCCTGCGGAAGCAGGCCGGGCCTTCGTCGTCCGCCGGGTCGTGGGAACACCGCGGGAACACCCCGGGAACCCGCGGGAACACCTCCCCGGAGGCCGTGGCGGGGGTCACAGAAGCCGCACCCCGCGCCGGGCGAGGTAGGCGACGGGGTCGACGTCCGAGCCGTAGCCGCGTTTGCTGCGCACCTCGAAGTGGAGGTGGGGGCCGGTGACCCGGCCCGTGGCCCCGGAGTTGCCCACCGCGCTGCCGGCCTTCACCCGCTCCCCGCCGTTCACCGAGATCCGCGACAGATGGGCGTAGAGGGCGTAGTAGCCGTCGTCCATCCTGACCGTCACCGCCTTCCCGTAGGCGCCGGCCTCGCCGGCGAAGACCACGGAGCCGGCGCCGACCGCGTAGACGGGCGTGCCGACGGGCATCGCGAAGTCGATGCCCGTGTGGTGGCCCGCCTGCCAGTTGCCGGGGATCCCGTAGGCGGCCGAGACCCGGTAGTCCCCCGCCACAGGCCGGGCCCAGCGCCCCAGGACCGCCTCCTGCCCGGCCGAGAAGGACGCCGGGACGGCGTCGCCGCCCGGCCGCTCCCACCGGCCTCCGGCCCCTTCGGCCCTTCCCGCCAGGAACGGGACGCTTCCGAGCGCCGCCAGCGCCGCACCGCGCAGCACCAGTCCGCGCCGGTCCGGCGTCCACTGCCGACGTCCACCCTGTGTAGCCATCGCTTCGACCTCCCATTCGGCGGTGCCATAGATGTGAGGACACGTCAGCCGGAGCCTTCTCGCATCTTCGCGACCGCCTCCGGGGCCGCCGAACGGCGTAGTGCCCAGTGGGTCCGGGGGTGCGAACCGGCTTTCCGGTGGGCGCGGTTGCGGTTCCGGACGGTCCGTCGGGCGACAATCCCCTTACAGGTGAATGGACTAAACCACCCGACAGGCGTCCCGCGGTCCGCTGCGCCCGCGGCGGGCCGCCTGGCGCACGGTCACCTTCCGGCCCTGCCGCGCCGGAATGCGGAGGGAGGGCGCGGGGAGGCACAGGGAGGGGGGAGGGAGGGCGGCGGAGGCAGACGCGGGGAGGCGTGACGGCCGACGCGGTCCGAACAAGCCTGCCCGGCAGGGGGTTTGCGGTCGCGGCCGGGGTCTCTGCGGCCGTCGGCCGTGACGGCGGCCGGCCCGGGGCGGACCGGAGGGACCGGAAGGGCCGGAGGGGCCCGGGGAGAGGGCGGACCGCGTCCCGTGCCCACGGCGGGCGGACGGGCGCGGACGGGAGCCGCGGCCGTCCGGCGTACCGGCACCGGGGACGGTCCCGGTGCCGGCGCGGACGGCCGCGGCCGCCCGGTGCGGCCGGGCGGTGGAGAGGCGGGGGACGGACTGACCACCGCTCCGGCTCGTCACCGGCCGGCGGCACCGCTCGTGCCGGTGCCGCCGGTGGTGCGGATTGGAAGGCCCCCCGGTGCGGCCGCCGTCGACCAGACCGGACCGGGGGGCCGGCTTCACCCCTCTCGGGCGGCTACTCGTCGCCGAAGAGGTCCGCGTAGGTGGCCAGGGCGAGAGCGGCGTCCGCCTGGGCCCAGAAGCGGTGGTAGTTGAACGTCGGCGCCTGGCCGCCGTTCAGGTAGCTCTCCACCTTGTTGAACTGCGGATCGTCCTGGTAGAAGGAGCGGATCGACAGGAAGGTGGAGTCGGAGTCGATCCTGTCGCCGTTGGGCATGGTGCCGGTCCAGCCCGAGGGGACGTGCACCGGGTCGTCGAACCGCTCGAAGTCGGTGCGGGTCTCCTCGACGCTGATGCCCATGGCGTCCTGGTGGTGGTCCCACATGGCGTCCATCAGCGCCTTGGCGGTGGTCCTGGCCTCCTCGTCGCCGGACTTGGCGGCGTAGTACATCAGGGTCTTGGCCAGGGCCGCGGTGACACCGACGTCGGTGGTGTAGTCGCGGACCGTCACGTGCAGGTCCGAGTTGTCACCGGGGTTGGACGGGTTCCAGGTGTCGGGTTTCCCGGACCACTGGAGCGTCGACGGGATCTGGTAGTTGCCGTCGGGGTTGACGGTCACCTCGGACAGGACCCAGTCCACCCACTTGTCCAGGACCTCCTCGGCCGTGGCGTTGCCGGTCTCGTGGTAGAGCTCGGCCACGCGCTCCATCGACCAGACCTGCATGCCGAACCACTGGTTGGACGGCGGGTCGTGGTAGACGGGCTTCTCGTCGTAGAACATGCCGTAGAAGGTGGGGGTGCCGGCCGGCGGGGTGCCGTAGTCGCCCTCCCAGCTGTTGGTCGCACCGCCCGCGATGCCGCCCTCGTCGGACTGCAGCCAGCGGTAGAACTCGACCTGGCGCTGGAGGCTCTTCTCCCAGTCCGACACCGCGGTGGAGCCCTTGGGACGCAGCTCCGGGACGGTGGTCAGGGCGTGGGCCGTCATCGGGTTCTGGTAGCCGAAGTGGTTGTGGCTGCTGCCGATCCGCCAGGACCATCCGGCGCTGGTGTCGGTGGCGCCGCCCCAGGCGTAGTACCAGGACAGCAGGTAGTGTGCGCTGTCCTTGCCGGTGCCGGCGGGGCAGGACGTGGGACCGGTGCAGTTGCCGATCTTCTTGAAGTACTTGTCGAAGAAGGCGTAGCGCAGGTAGTCGCCCATCTTCGCGGCCTTGGACAGGGTCGCGGAGATCTCGGACTTCTTGCCCTGCTCCTCGGCCCACATCTCGGCCCAGTAGGCGGCCTGGATGGCGCGGGCGTCGGCGTCAGGGGCGTTGGTGAACTTCCACTGCTTGGCGTAGGAGCCGTCCTTCACGAACAGGTCCAGGTAGCCGTTCGGCCCGCCGAAGGTGAAGTCGTCGCAGGTGGGCTGCGGGACGGTCTCCCAGACCGACTCCTGCGAGCCGCGCTGGAAGGTGTTGATGTACGACGGCGCGTCCGACTCCGGTCCGCCCTGGCAGACGCTGCCGGGTGCGTTGCCGTAGCCGTAGACGTTGTCCACGTCCTGCAGCCAGTGCATGCCGTAGATGTCATCCGTGCCGTAGGCGCTGCGCAGCTCGGCCGCGATCGGGTCCCTGCCGACGGGGACGTTGCCGTCGATCGCCGACGGGTAGTCCTCCGGGGTCGGGTGCTCGGCCGCGTAGGTGGCGGGCTTGGAGGGGTCGTAGAAGCTGTTGGTCGGCTGGTCGGCCTTCGTGGGGATCATGTAGTCCTCCATGATCTGCCACGACTCGTTGAACGGGCCCCAGTCCTCGGTGACCTTGCCGTACATGGCCTGCAGCCAGATCAGGTAGCTGTACGCCTCGGAGGTCGTCTCGTGACCGTGGTCGGGGGCCTCGACCATCAGCGTCTCGACGGAGTGGTAGGGGATGCCCTCCGGCGAGAAGTACCCGTTGGCCGGGTCGAAGATCTTGTTGTAGAGCTCCAGGAAGCGGTCCTCGTACTCGCCCGCGTCACCGGAGTTGGACAGCTGGGTGACCGTCACCTCGGCCGCGTCGTGGCCGGGTGCGCTGACGGTGAAGGTCGCCGCTCCGGAGCCGGTGTCGTCGGCCGCGATGGTCACGTTCTGCGGGGTGTCCCAGTTGGAGGGGGTGAAGGTGAGCGAGGCGCCGTCCGCCACGGACAGTCCGCTGTTGCCGCCGGTGCGCGCCACCGTCGCCGTCACGTTCGCGGACGGCTGCTCGGAGAGCTTCACGGCGAACCGGGCGGTCTCCCCCTGGCGCACCCCGAGCTGGGCCGGGGTGACGACCACCGCGGGGCCGTCGGTCACCTCCACGCCGACGGGGGTGGACTCGGCCGACATCCCGTTGGAGTCGTGGGCGACGGCGTAGACCGAGTAGTTGCCGGCCGGGACGTCCTCCCAGTCGAAGGAGTAGGGGGCCGTGGTGTCGGTGCCCAGCAGCTCGGTGTCGCTGTAGAACTCGACCTTCTCCACGGTGGCCCCGGACTCCGTCGCCCGCGCGTCGGCGGCCAGCGCGATGGTGGCGCCCGCGGAGAAGACCGCGCCCGCTCGGGGACTGGTCAGAGTGGCGGTGGGGGCGGAGAGGTTGCCGCCGCAGCGGGTGCCGTTGACCGAGAAGGAGGTCGGGTCGGCGTTGGTGCCGCTGTAGCTGAAGTTGGCGCCGGCGGTGACGGCCGAGCCGGAGGCGATCCTCGTGTTGTAGGTCGGGCTCTTGACCGTGACGGTCCTGCCCGACTGCGACCACTGGCCGTTCCAGCCCTGCTGGAGCCTCTGGTTGCCGCTGTAGTCGTAGGTCAGGGTCCAGTCCTCGATGGCCTCGGAGCCCCGGTTGGTGATGGTGACGTTCGCGGTGAAGCCGGAGCCCCAGTCGTTCTTGGTGTAGTCGACGCTGCACTGGAGGGCCGCGGCCTGGGCCGTCCCGCTGAGCGCCGAGCTCATGCCCAGTGGCAGGGAGATCGCGGCGGTGGCCGCGACCAGCAGTTTCCTGGTCCTGCCTCTCGGGGGTCTCGGTGGCACCTCCGGTACCGGTAACACGCGCATGCGGGGTTCCCTCCTCGCGGCTCGGGGTGTGGGGAAGAGCAGCGCCCGAAGGCGCACGGGCTGAGGAACTGAAACCAGTGGGAGCGCTCCCAAGGGTCAAGGTGGACATGACACCTGTCAAGAGCCTGAACGAGATGACCCTGTCGAAGAAATTCGATCCGCCAATTACTGAACGCACTCTGGCCACAACCGGAAGTTGGCGCTACGTTCTCCTTCAACCAGTGGGAGCGCTTCCACAGTCGTGCGCCAGGGACGGCGCGTTCGACCGACCAGGAGCCGCTTCATGCACCCCCCACCGCGCCCCCGGGCGCTGACCAGCACCGCGGCGCCCGCCGCCGCCCTTCACCGCCGCACCGGACGGCCGGCCCTGCCCGGCTGCCCCTTCCCCCTCCCCCACCCCGGCACCGATCCCGGAGCACGCTCCGGGAGGCCGTGCCCGGAGGCGGGCGCGGAGCGGGGCCCCGCTCCGTACCACGACGGCGGTCGTTCCCCACCGCGACGGAAGGCCCCTACGCCCGGGTCCCGCACCCGTGACACGACCGCACCCCCCGAACGCGGAGCTGGGCTCCGTCGTCATCCGGAGAAACACCGGAAGGAAGAGGAAGAGATCGCATGACAGGCACCGTTAAGCCGGCGCGCAGGCGCCGGACGGCGTTACTCGCCGCCAGCGCGCTGATGGTCGGCGCGCTCGGCGCGGGTGGCATGATGCAGGGCACCGCCGTGGCGGCGCCCGCCTGCACCGTGGACTACAAGGTCGTCAACGACTGGGGCAACGGCTTCACCGCCTCGGTCACCGTGACCAACAACGCCACCTCCACGCTGAGCAACTGGAAGGTGGAGTGGGACTACGCGGGCAACCAGAAGGCCGGCTCGGGCTGGAACGCCACCGTGGCCCAGAGCGGCGCGCACGTGACCGTCACCGCCCCCTCGTGGAACTCCAGCCTGTCCTCGGGCGGCTCCGCGAACTTCGGCTTCAACGGTACGTACTCCGGGTCGAACCCGGCGCCCAGCACGTTCAAGCTGAACGGCACCACCTGCAACGTGGACAGCGGCGACCCCGGTGACCCCGGCGACCCGGGTGACCCGGGCGACCCCGGTGACCCCGGCGACCCCGGCGACCCCGGTGACCGCGTCGACAACCCGTACGCGGGCGCCAAGCTGTACGTGAACCCCGACTGGTCCGAGCAGGCCGCCGAGAACGGCGGCGCCGCGATCGCCGACCAGCCGACCGCCGTGTGGCTGGACCGCATCTCCGCCATCACCTCGGGCTCCGCCGGCGAGAACACCATGGGCCTGCGCGACCACCTCGACGAAGCGCTGGAGCAGGGCGCCGACGCTCTCCAGATGGTGACCTACAACCTGCCCGGCCGCGACTGCTCCGCCCTGGCCTCCCAGGGTGAGCTCGGTCCGGACGAGATCGACCGGTACAAGAACGAGTTCATCGACCCGATCGCGGCGATCCTGTCGGACCCGAAGTACGCCGACCTGCGCATCATCAACATCGTCGAGATCGACTCGCTGCCGAACCTGATCACCAACGTCGGCAGCCGCCCGACCGCCACCGCCAACTGCGACACCATGCTGGCGAACGGCAACTACGTCAAGGGCGTCGGCTACGCGCTGGCCAAGCTGGGCGCGATCCCGAACGTCTACAACTACATCGACATCGGCCACCACGGCTGGCTCGGCTGGGACGACAACTTCGCCCCCACCGCCAAGCTGCTCCACCAGGCCGCCACCTCCGAGGGCTCCACGGTCGACCACGTGGCCGGCTTCGCCGCCAACGTCGCCAACTACGGCGCCCTCAAGGAGCCGCACTTCACCATCGACGACTCGGTGAACGGCACCTCGGTCCGCCAGTCCAAGTGGGTCGACTGGAACCGCTACGTCGACGAGCAGTCCTACGCCCAGGCGTTCCGCGAGGAGGCGGTCAAGGCCGGCTTCCGCTCCGACGTCGGCGTGATCATCGACACCTCCCGCAACGGCTGGGGCGGCCCGAACCGGCCCAGCGCCCCCGCGGCCAAGACCAGCCTGGACGCCTTCGTCGACGGCAGCCGCGTCGACCGCCGGATCCACACCGGCAACTGGTGCAACCAGGCCGGCGCCGGCCTCGGTGAGCGGCCGAAGGCCGCGCCCGCTCCGGGCATCGACGCCTACGCGTGGATCAAGCCCCCGGGGGAGTCCGACGGCGCCAGCGAGGACATCCCGAACGACGAGGGCAAGAAGGCCGACCAGATGTGCGACCCGGACTACGGGGGCAACGCCCGCAACGGCAACAGCAAGTCCGGTGCCCTGCCCGACGCGCCGGTCTCCGGCCACTGGTTCCAGGCCCAGTTCGAGGAGCTGCTGCGCAACGCCTACCCGCCGGTCAACTGATCACCTGCTGATCGCGCGACAGCGGTAGGACGGCTCGAAAGGGGGCCGGTCGGTACGCCGGCCGGCCCCTTCGCCGTGTCCGCGGCACCCTCGGCGCTCGGCGTACGCGGGACCGGCGGGGGCGTCTAGGAGGAGGCGCGGCGGATCAGTTCGGTGGGCAGCACCCGGCTTGAGTGGTCCTCCCGGCCCGCCTTGCGGCCCTCGATCTGCTCCAGCAGCACCCGGGCCATCGACCGGCCCATCTCCTCCAGCGGCTGCCGCACGCTGGTCAGCGGCGGGTCCATGTGGCGGGCGACGGCCGAGTCGTCGAACCCGACCAGGGCCACGTCCTCGGGCACCCGGCGGCCCGACTCGCGCAGCACGGCGCGGGCGCCCGCGGCCATCACGTCGGAGGCGCAGAAGACGGCGTCCAGGTCGGGCCGCCGCGACAGCAGTTCCCGCATGGCGCGGCGGCCGCCCTCCTCGGTGAAGTCCCCGTCGGCGACCAGCCGTTCGTCCTGCTCCAGGCCCGCGGCGCGCAGCGCGTCGCGGTACCCGTGGAGGCGGCACTGGGCGACGTACATGTCCAGTGGCCCGGTGACGGTGGCCACCGCGCGCCGGCCGCGGCCGATCAGGTGCTCCACCGCGGCCTGGGCGCCGCCGGTGTTGTCGCAGTCCACGTACGGCACCGGCTCGTCACCGCTGCGGCGGCCGCTGAGGACCGCGGGCATCTCGATGCGCTCCAGCAGGTCGGGCAGGGGATCGTCGGCGTGCACGGACACCAGCAGCACACCGTCCACCCGGTGGGCGGTGACGTACTGGGCGAAGCGGTCGCGCTCCTTGGGGGTGCGGATCAGGGTCAGCAGCAGCTGCATGTCGGTGTCGGCGAGCTCGGTGCTGACGCCGCGGATGATACCGGAGAAGTACGGCTCGGCGAAAAGCCTGGTCTCGGCCTCGGGGATGACGAGCGCGATCGCGTCGGTGCTGCCCGCGGCCAGCGCCCGGGCGGCCCGGTTGGGCACGTAGCCCAGTTCGGCGATCGCCTGCTGGACGGCGGTGCGCGTCTGGTCGCTGACGTTGGCGGCGCCGTTGATCACCCGGGAGACGGTGCCGCGGCCCACCCCCGCGTAGGCGGCGACCTGCTCCAGAGTGGGCCTCTGGCCCCGCCTTCCGCTCACTGTCATGACCGCCTCCCCAGCGTGTACGGGCTCGACCGCAAGGGCCGGTCGGCCCTTGCACCAGTATCGATCAGCCACCGAAGCTAACAGCCGGATAACTGCGCCGGGTCAGTGTGTCCATTCCCTTGACACCCGCGCCAGGGACCCGCGACTCTTCAACTCATCACGTCTGGGAGCGCTCCCAAAGGACTTGACCCATACAGAAGCCACACGTTCCCACCCGAGCCGCAGCACCATCCGTCACCGCGGTCCCCCACACCCTTCCACGGCCGGGAGTGAAACGTCAGGGCGCTAGGAGGACGCAGTGCGCAAGACCCGCACCACCCGCCGGGCCGTGGCCGTCATGGCCGCCGCGGCCATCGGCGCCGGCCTGCTCGCCGGATGCGCGAGCGACGAGGACTCGGGCAACAAGGCCGGGGGAACCGACAGCGAGGGCAAGACCGTCATCACCGTCGGCCTCTTCGGGACCTTCGGCTTCAAGGAGGCCGGTCTCTACGAGGAGTACGAGAAGCTCAACCCGAAGGTCAAGATCGAGCAGACCGTCGTCGAGCGGAACGAGAACTACTACCCGCAGCTGCTCACCCGCCTCGCCAGCAACAGCGGTCTCGCCGACATCCAGGGCATCGAGGTGGCGAACATCGCCGAGGTCGTCCAGACCCAGGCGGACAAGTTCGTCGACCTGTCCAAGGCCGGCGGAGTCTCCAAGGACGACTACTTCGACTGGAAGTGGAACCAGGCCACCACCGCCGACGGCAAGACCATCGGCCTGGGCACCGACATCGGCCCGATGGCCATCTGCTACCGCAAGGACCACTTCAAGGCCGCCGGCCTGCCCACCGAGCGCGACGAGGTCGGGAAGCTGTGGGAGGGCGACTGGCAGAAGTACCTCGACACCGGCAAGAAGTTCACGGACGGCGCCCCCAAGGGCGTCAAGTGGGTCGACTCCGCCAGCGGCCTGTACAACGCGGCCATCTCCTCCAGCGCCACCCGCTACTACGACGAGCAGGGCGAGGTCGTCTACAAGACCAACCCCGACGTCAAGGAGGCCTGGGACGTCGCCGCGGAGGCCGCCTCCGAGGACATGACCGACAAGCACGAGCTGTTCACGGACTCGTGGAACAAGGCCATGAACAACGGCACCTTCGCCACGCTCTCCTGCCCCGCCTGGATGCTCGGCTACATCCAGGACAAGGGCGGCGAGAAGGCCAAGGGCAAGTGGGACGTCGCTCCCGCGCCCAAGGCCGGCAACTGGGGCGGCTCCTTCCTCGGGGTGCCCGAGAGCAGCAAGAACAAGGAGGAGGCGATCAAGCTCGCCGCCTGGCTGACCGCTCCCACCCAGCAGGCCAAGCTCTTCGCCGAGCGCGGCAGCTTCCCCAGCGCCCCGAAGTCGTACGAGACCCCCGAGGTCTCCGAGGCCACGCACGAGTACTTCTCGGACGCTCCCATCGGTGAGATCTTCTCCAAGGCGGCCGAGGGCATCCCGACCCAGGTGATCGGCCCGAAGGACCAGGTCATCCAGGAGAACATCACCCGCAGCGGCCTCCTCCAGATGGAGCGCAGCGGTCTGTCCTCCGGCAAGGCCTGGGAAGAGGCCGCCAAGGCAGTCGACAACGCCCTGGACGAGTGATCGACAAGTGACCACTACCGGTTCGCCGGTGTCCGCGCCCCCCGTCAAGCAGGGGGGCGCGGCCCCGCGCCACAAACACGTTCCCTCCTCCCGCGAGGACCGGCGGCGGGCACGCCGCAGCCGCTGGTACCAGCGGGACGTGAAGTGGAGTCCGTACGGCTTCATCGCCCCGTTCTTCCTGTTCTTCGGGGCCTTCAGCCTCTTCCCGCTGCTCTACACGGGCTGGGCGTCACTGCACAAGGTGTCGCTGACGGCCCCCACCGACATGGAGTGGGCCGGGCTGCACAACTTCACCCGGCTGCTGGAGGACGAGTTCTTCTGGAACGCCCTGCGCAACACCTTCAGCATCGGGATCATCTCCACCGTGCCCCAGCTGCTGATCGCGCTCGGGCTGGCCCACCTGCTGAACTACAAGCTGCGCGGTGCCACGTTCTACCGCGTGGCCATGCTGGCCCCGTACGCCACCTCGGTGGCCGCGGCGACCCTCGTCTTCGTCGTGCTCTTCGGCCGTGACTACGGCATGATCAACTGGTTCCTGGGATTCGTCGGAATCGACCCCGTCAACTGGCACGAGGGCATGACATCCCACCTCGCGATCTCCGCGATCGTGATCTGGCGCTGGACCGGCTACAACACCCTCATCTACCTCGCCGCCATGCAGGCGGTGCCCAAGGACCTGTACGAGTCGGCGGCGCTGGACGGCGCCTCGCGCTGGCAGCAGTTCGTCCACGTCACCATCCCCGCGCTGCGGCCGACGATCCTGTTCACGGTCGTCGTCTCGACGATCGGCGCGACACAGCTGTTCGGCGAGCCCCTGCTGTTCAACCCCGGCGGCGGCGCGAACGGCGGTCCGGCCCACCAGTACCAGACCCTGGGCCTGTACCTGTACGAGCAGGGCTGGGTCAACCTGCACCTGGGCCGGGCCTCGGCCATCGCCTGGATGATGTTCCTGATCCTGGTGCTGATCGCGCTGGTCAACTGGCTGATCTCGCGCGGCATGCAGAAGCGGGAGCTGGGCCGCAAGACCGCGAGGAGGCGCTCATGAGCGTGCTGGACTCCGACCGCGCGACGTCCCCGAGGACGGCGCCCGAGCCCGGCGGGACGGACCGCCGCACCGGCCGCGGCCGCGTGCGGGGGCGGGCCGGCGGCGCCGGCGGCACGCTGCACGGGGGCAAGCTGACGTACGCGGTGCTGATCCTCGTCACCGCGATCGCGCTCTTCCCGCTGTTCTGGACCGCCGTCGCGGCCTCCCGCAACAACACCCGGCTCGCGGAGATGCCGCCGCCCTTCTGGTTCGGCGGCAACCTCTTCAAGAACCTGGGGATCGCCTGGACCGACGCCAACATGGGCCTGGCGCTGCTCAACACCACCATCGTCGCCGGGTCCATCGCGATCGGCACCGTGCTGTTCGGGACGATCGCCGGATTCGCGTTCGCCAAACTGCGGTTCCGCTTCCGGAACCTGCTGCTGATGCTGACGATCGGCACCATGATGGTGCCGCCGCAGCTCAGCGTGGTACCGCTGTTCATGGCGATCGCGGAGCTGGAGTGGACCAACCAGCTCCAGGCCGTCATCCTGCCGACCTTCGTCAGCGCCTTCGGCGTGTTCTTCATGCGGCAGTACCTGCTGGAGGCTCTGCCGACCGAGCTGATCGAGGCCGCGCGGGTGGACGGCGCCAGCAGTCTGCGCATCGTGTGGCACGTGGTCTTCCCCGCGGCCCGGCCCGCGATGGCCGTGCTCGGCATGCTGACCTTCGTGATGGCCTGGAACGACTTCTTCTGGCCGATCATCGCGCTGACCCAGCAGAACCCGACCGTCCAGGTCGCCCTGACCGGTCTGGGCCGCGGCTACATACCCGACCAGTCGGTGATCATGGCCGGCGCGCTGCTGGGGACCCTGCCGCTGCTGCTGATCCTGACCGTCTTCGGCAAGCAGATCGTCGGCGGCATCATGCAGGGGGCGGTCAAGGGCTGACCGGCAGCCCTTTCCCGCTTCTCAGCCCCCCACGTCATCCCCCTTCCGTACAACCTTCGATGGGAGCGCTCCCATATGAGCCAATCCTCCTTCCCCGCCAACTTCCTGTTCGGCTCGGCCACCTCCGCCTACCAGATCGAGGGCGCGGCCGACGAGGACGGCCGCACACCGTCCATCTGGGACACCTTCTGCCGCACCCCCGGCAAGGTGCTCGGAGGCGACACAGGCGACGTCGCCGTGGACCACTACCACCGCTGGCGCGACGACGTGCAGCTCATGGCGGACCTCAACCTCAACGCCTACCGCTTCTCCATCTCCTGGTCCCGCGTCCAGCCCACCGGCCGCGGTCCCGCCGTCCAGCGCGGCCTGGACTTCTACCGCTCGCTGGTGGACGAGCTGCTGGCCAAGGGCATCACCCCCTGGATCACGCTGTACCACTGGGACCTGCCGCAGGAGCTGGAGGACGCCGGCGGCTGGCCGGAGCGCGCCACCGCCGAGCGGTTCGCGGAGTACGCCTCCCTGGTCGCCGGCGCGCTCGGCGACCGCGTGGAGCGCTGGACCACCCTCAACGAGCCCTGGTGCTCGGCCTACCTCGGCTACGGCTCGGGCGTCCACGCCCCCGGCCGCACCGACCACGCCGACGTGCTGCGCGCCGCCCACCACCTCAACCTCGCCCACGGACTGGGCACCCAGGCTCTGCGCGCCGCCCTGCCCGGCCGCGCGCAGATCGGCGTCAGCATCAACCCGGCCGCCGTCCGGGCCCTCACCGACGACCCCGACGACCTGGACGCCAGGCGGCGCATCGACGCCCTGGCCAACCGGATCTTCGACGGCCCGATGCTGCGGGGGGTCTACGACGAGGACCTGATCCAGGACACCTCGCGCCTGACGGACTGGAGCTTCGTCAAGGACGGCGACCTGGCGGACATCCACCAGCCGCTGGACGCGCTGGGCATCAACTACTACACCCCCACCCTGGTCTCGGCCTCCGCCGACCGGAAGCTGCCGCGCCGGGACGGGCACGGCGGCGGCGAGCAGTCCCCCTGGCCGGCCGCGGAGGACATCGCCTTCCACCAGACCCCGGGCGAGACCACCGACATGGGCTGGACGATCGACCCGACCGGTCTGCACGACCTGCTCATGCACTACCACCGCGAGACCGGCGGCATCCCGCTCTACATCACCGAGAACGGCATGGCCTGCGACGACAAGCCGTCCCCCGACGGCACCGTCCACGACCCCGACCGCATCGCCTACCTCCACAGCCACCTGGAAACCGTCCGGCGGGCGATCGCCGACGGCGCCGACGTGCGCGGCTACTTCCTGTGGTCCCTGCTGGACAACTTCGAGTGGGCGTACGGCTACAGCAAGCGGTTCGGCACGGTGTACGTGGACTTCGAGTCCCTGGCCCGCATCCCCAAGTCCAGCGCCCGGTGGTACGCCGAGGTCGCCCGGACCGGCGAGCTGCCCGCGCCCCGGGCGCTGGACGCCGTGGGGGACCCGGTGGCCGACTGAGGTCCCCGGCGGCCGGGCGGTCTGACCGGAGGGCCTGACCGGGGCGGACCGGCCGGTGCGGACCGGACCGAGTGGACCGGGCGGGGCGCAGCGGGTGTGGGGGTGGAGACCGCTGCGCCCCGCCTGTCGTGGGGGGTGGCTGGTTCATGCGGGCCGGGGCCCCGCTCGGCCGGTGAAGGCCGGCGGGGACCGGGCCGGGAGTCAGCGGGGAGGCGGCGTGGCTGCCTGCCGCGCTCCGTCCGCCGCGGCGGACGGGTGCGCGGTCGCCGCGGCGGACGGTGCGGGGCCCGGCTC
>NZ_JBKJFM010000062.1:0-31178 GCF_046614825.1 Streptomyces nanhaiensis | reverse complement strand
CGCCCGCGGCCGGGGGCGCCGGTTCAGTGCTGGTGTGTGCCGTCGTCGTGGCCGGTGTCCGCGTCGCCCTCCTCCCGGGCCTCCTCCCGGGTCTTCGCCGTGCCGTCGGCGGTGACGGTGAAGGCGGTGGTGCGGACCTTCCCGTCGTGCTTGAAGTCCAGGAAGAGGCGGTAGGAGCCGCTGCTGGGTGCGGTGGTGGCGGCACCGTGCGAGGTGGCTGTGGGGCGTCCTGCCGGTCGCCCTCGTGCTGATGGCCTTCGGCTGCCCGGCCCCCGTCCACTTCGCCGTCCATCCCGCCGGTGCGCCGCAGGGGGGCGTGACGGGGCATCACGCCCGGACCGGTGAGGCGGCCCGGGACGTGCCGGCCGCGCCCCACCACGCCCACTCCGGCGCCGACTGCGCCGATCTCCTGCGCCCCCGGGCGGGCGCGCCGTCCCCGTCGCCCCTCGGCCAGACACCGCCGCCCGCCGCGCCCTTCGACGCCGAACCCGTGACCGCGCGGGCCGTCCCGCCCCCGGCGCCGCGGGGGAGACGGGCCATACCCGCCCGGCCGACCGGCCGGCAGACGCTCACAGCCGTCTGCAGGTGGCGGATCTAGACCGCTTCGGTGCGGCCGGTGCGCACCGGCCGCCGCACGGCGCGCGGACGCGGGACATCCCCCGTCCCCAGCGCCCCGTCGCCGTGCGAGATCGGACCCCCGTGTTCGGACCCACCGATCGGAAGCGATCCCATGTACTCCACGACCATCACGGTTCCCTCCCCCGCGGGCCGCCCGCGCAACGGCACCGCCCTCGCGGGCATCGGCCGGACCGCCGACTGCATGTCCGCACTGGTCGGCAACACGCCCCTGCTGTACGTCTCCGAGCCCTTCGCCCCGGCCGGGCGCGGCTTCTGGGCCAAGCTCGAGGGCTTCAACCCCGGCGGCATCAAGGACCGCCCCGCCCTGCACATGGTCGAGCGGGCGCGCGCCCGCGGCGATCTGCGCCCCGGCGCAACGATCATCGAGTCCACCAGCGGCACCCTCGGTCTCGGGCTGGCGCTGGCCGGAATGGTCCACGGCCATCCGGTCGTCCTGGTCACCGACCCCGGACTGGAACCGTCCATGGCGCGGCTGCTGACCGCCCACGGCGCCCGGATCGAGGTCGTCCCCGAACCGCACCCGACCGGCGGCTGGCAGCAGGCCCGCCGCGACCGGGTGGCCCGGCTGCTGGCGCGCCACCCGGGTTCCTGGTGCCCGGACCAGTACAACAACCCCGACAACGTCGCCGCCTACACGCCGCTGGCCCTGGAACTGGCGTCCCAGCTGGGCCACATCGACATCCTGGTGTGCAGCGTGGGCACCGGCGGCCACTCCGCGGGCATCTCCCGGACCCTGCGCCAGCTCTACCCGCAACTGCGGATGGTCGGCGTGGACACGGTCGGCTCCACCATCTTCGGCCAGCCGGCCCGCAGCCGGATCATGCGGGGCCTGGGTTCGAGCATCCACCCCCGCAACGTCGCCCACGACCACTTCTCCGAGGTCCACTGGGTCGCTCCGGCCGAGGCGGTGTGGACCTGCCGGCGGCTGGCCGCCTCCCACTACGCGACCGGCGGATGGAGCGTGGGGGCGGTGGCCCTGGTCGCGGGCTGGCTGGCCCGCACCCGGCCCGCGGGGACCCGCATCGCGGCGGTCTTCCCCGACGGGCCGCAGCGGTACCTCGGGACCGTCTACGACGACGCCTACTGCACGGCCCACGGCCTGCTGGGCGCCGCTCCCGCGGAGGAGCCCGACGAGATCGGCCACCCCCGGGAGCGCGAGGTCGACCGCTGGACCAGGTGCACCACCGTCGTCGACCCCGTGGCGGCCGCGGCCGCACAGGCGGTGGAGGCCAACGGCGGCGGGGGCGAGCGGTGAGCAACCCACTGGCCCGGGCCCGCACCTTCGACCGCGGTGTACGGCTGCTGATGGTCAACCAGTTCACCATCAACCTCGGCTTCTACATGCTCATGCCCTACCTGGCCCAGCACCTGTCCGGAACCCTGGGGCTGGCCGCCTGGGCCGTCGGCCTGGTGCTGGGGGTGCGCAACTTCAGCCAGCAGGGGATGTTCTTCTTCGGCGGCACCCTTGCCGACCGGCTCGGCTACAAGCCGATGATCATCGCCGGCCTGGCGCTGAGGATCGCCGCCTTCGCCGTACTGGGGCTGGTCGACTCCCTGCCCGCCCTGCTGGCCGCCTCGGCGGCCGTCGGACTGGCCGGTGCCCTGTTCAACCCGGCGTCCCGCGCCTACCTGGCCCATGACGCCGGCGAGCGGCGCGTCGAGGCGTTCGCCCTGTTCAACGTCTACTACCAGGCCGGAATCCTGTTCGGTCCCCTGGTGGGCGTGGTTCTCACCGGGGTGAGCTTCCGCCTGACCTGCCTCGTGGCCGCCGGCGTGTTCGCCGTGCTGTCGGTCGTGCAGATCGTCGCGCTGCCCGCCCGCACCGCCCGGCGCGACGGCGGGCAGCCGGCGGCCGGGGTGCTGTCCCAGTGGCGCACGGTGCTGGCCAACCGGCCGTTCCTGCTGTTCTCCGCGGCGATGATCGGCTCCTACGCGCTGTCCTTCCAGGTCTACCTGGCGCTGCCGCTGGAGGTGCGCCGGGTGGCCGGGGACGAGCAGGTCGGCACCGTCGGGGTCGGGCTGCTGTTCGCGGCCTCGGGCCTGGCCACCATCGCCGGGCAGACCCGGCTGACCGCCTGGTGCGGGAAGCGCCTCGGGCCCGGGCGGTCGATCGTGGCCGGACTGGCCTGCCTGGGGATCGCCTTTCTGCCGCCGGCGGCCGCCGCCGCGGTCACGGCGCCCGCCGGCGGGCCGGCCCGCTGGGCCCTGGCCGTCCTGCCGCCGCTGCTGTCGGCCCTGCTGCTGGCCCTGGGGACGATGCTGGCCTACCCGTTCGAGATGGACACCGTCGTGGCCCTGGCCGGCGAACGGTACGTGGCCACCCACTACGGCCTGTACAACACCATCTGCGGCGTCGGCATCGCCGTGGGCAACCTGCTCACCGGAGCGGCCCTGGACACCGCCCGCGCCGCCGGTGCGCCGGCCCTGCCGTGGATCTTCCTCGGCGCCGTCGGCGGAGGCTGCGCCCTGGCCGTGCTCCGCCTCCACCGCACGGGCCGCCTGACTCCGGCGGCCGTGCGGGCGCGTCCCGTCACGGCCTGAGCGGCAGCGTCCCCACCTGCCGAGGGGGCGGGCACCGGCCGGTGCCCGCCCCCTCGGATCGTCGACGGCCGGTGTCAGCCGATGCGCACGCCCCACATGAAGGGCATACCGCTGGTGCTCATCGCCTCGTAGCGCACCACGGCACCGGGCTTGGGGGCGTGGAGGATCTGCCCGTTGCCCGCGTAGAAGCCGACATGGCTGAGGTCGGTGCGCATGATGACGAGGTCGCCCGGCCGCAGATCGCCCATGGAGTTGATCCGGGTGCCCGCGCTGGCCTGGGCCTGGGAGGTCCGGGGGATGGAGACGCCGGCCTGGGCGAAGGCCCAGGAGGTCAGGCCCGAGCAGTCGAAGGAGTTCGGGCCGGTGGCGCCCCAGACGTACGGCATGCCGACCCTGGACTTCGCCGCGGAGAAGGCCGCGGCGGCGCGCTGCGAGGCGCTGGCCTGGCTGCCCAGATCGACCCGCTGGCTGGCGCGGTTGGCGCGCTCCTCCTCGGCGGCGATCCTCGCGCGCTCCTTGGCGGTCAGGGTGTTGAGGAGCTTCTGCGCCTTGGCGAGCTTGGCCTGGATCTCCTTCTTCTTGTCCTTCAGTTCCTTGCGGGCGTCCTCGAGGTCGCCGAGCTTCTCCGAGGCCTCCTCGCGCTTCTGCTCGAGCGTGCGCTGCTTGGACTGGATCTTCCGGAGCGTGTTGAGCTGCCGGCTGCCGATCTGGTCCAGGACGGCGGCCTTGGCCAGGTAGTCGTCGGGGTCGGAGGAGAGGAACAGCTGCACGGAGGGGTCCACCCCGCCGCTGCGGTACTGCGCGGTGGCCAGCGTGCCCAGGCTGTCCCTGAGGTCGTTGAGCTCCCCCTGGCCGCTTGCGACGCTGTCCTGCAGATCGCCGACCTGCTTCTGGAGCCTGTCCTGCTTCTCCTTGGCGGCGTTGTACTTCTCGGTGGCCTGCGTGGCCTGCTCGTAGAGCCGGTCGACCTCGGCCTTCACGCCCTTCTTGTTCGGATCCGGCAGGGGATCGGCGTGGGCGGTCTGCGTGGTGAGGGCGACCGCCGCGGCCGCGGCGGTGGTGAGCACGGTCGTGTAGGCGTGGCCTGGTTGCTTGGGACGACGGTGGGACGCCACGGAGGCGAGCTCCTTCTTCCTCGGCCGCCTGCCGGGCACGGGACGCCGGCCCGGTTCCGCGTGATCTGCCGCGGACTCGGCGGTGCCTTCGCCGCCGCCCCGGATGGACGGCCGACCGTGCGAAGGTCCGGGCACGGATACTAGCCAGCTAATCGGCTTAGCTTCAATCGAGGTCCCCCGAGGTGTGCGGAGGCCGTACGGGCGCGCGGGACGATAGGTCCGTCCTCCGTACCGCGGAACCCGTGCGAGGCCTTCGGGCGCCGGTCCCGCGCCCCTGGGCTATGGCACTTAGCGGAGGCCTTCCCGGCGGGGGCTCCGCACGAGGCGAGCGGCCGCGATCCGACCGGCCACTACGATGGATGGGCGCCGGTTCGGCGGTGCTGGAGATCCGGTGGCGAGGGGAGCGTTCGTGCGACCGCTGGGCGAACTGGAGGCGGAGATCATGAACCGCCTGTGGACGTGGGGGCGCCCGGCCACGGCGCGGGACGTCCTCGTGGACCTGGGCAGGACCCGTTCCATCGCCTACAGCACGGTCAAGACCGTCGCGGAGATCCTGCACCGCAAGGGCCTGCTCCGCCGCGAGAAGCAGGGACGGGCCTGGCTGTACGAGCCGACCTGCACCCGCCAGCAGTACACCGCGTCGCTGATGCAGGACGCGCTGGGCGACAACCCCGACCCCGCCGGCGCGCTCCTCAGCTTCGTCGAGCAGATGTCCGCGGACGAGGTGGAGGCGCTGCGCTCCGCCCTGCGGGCGGCGAAACGTGGGAGCGGGACGTGACAGCGGCCCTGGCCCTGGCCGGATACGCCCTGCTGGTGGGGGCCGTCGCCCCGTACGCGCTGGCCAGGGCGCGCTGGGCGCACCGCGCGCCCCGGCTGGCGGTCCTCGTCTGGTACGGGCTGATGGCGACGTTCACCGTCACCGTCGCGCTGGCCCTCTACCACGTGGTGCTGCGGGAGGAGCACGTGCACGACGGACTGGTCGGCCTGCTCACCGCCTGCGGCCTGCTCCCCACGGCCTTCGGCCCGGCGTCGCACACCGCGGCCGATCCCGCCGCCCTTCTGCCGCCCGCCCTCGTCGTGCTGCTCCCGGCGGGCTGGTTCCTGCGCACGGTGTGGCGCACCCGCCGCGCCCAGCGCCGCCATCTGGACCTGCTCGCGGTGCTCGGCCGCCCGTCCTCCGAACACGACGTGGTGATCGTCGACCACGACACCCCGGCCGTCTACTGCCTGCCCGGGCGGTTCCGCCGGGTGGTCGTCACCCGAGGGGCGGTCAGGGCGCTCTCCCGGGAACAGCTCCAGGCGGTACTCGCGCACGAGCGGGCCCACATCGCCGGACGGCACCACCTCTGCCACGCGGTGACGGAGGCGTTCGAGCGGGCCTTCCCGAGACTCCCCCTCGCCCGGCACGCACGGGAGCAGACCGCTCTGCTGCTGGAGATGACCGCGGACGACCGGGCGCTGCGCCACCACTCCCGGGAGACCCTGGCGGCCGCCATGTACGAGGTGGCGGCGGGCCAGGCGCCCCGGGCAGCCTTCGGCGCGGGAGGCTCCAGCGCGGCGGTCCGCCTGTGCAGGCTCCTCACCCCCGAAGCGGAGCCGCACCGCGCGGCGCGGCTCGGTATCGCCGCCTGTTCCCTCGGGGCCATGCTGCTGCCGCTGCTGATCGCCTGCGGTCCGGCCATGGGCTGACCGGGCACGGCGGCGGGGACCATCGGCCCCTGCGCCGCGGTCGGCCTGGAGGCATGCTGGCAGTAGGCGGAACGCCGGGGCGGGCGCGGTGCCCGTTCCGGCCGGCCCCGGGAGGTGACGGACGATGATGTTCTGGAACGGCCACGGTGTCAGCGGCTGGGAGTGGTTCGCGATGTCGGCCGGGATGATCTTGTTCTGGGTGCTGGTCATCACCGCGGCGGTCCTGCTCTTCCGCGCCCTGGACCGCCCCCGGGAGCGCCCCCGCACATCCGAGGACGCCTCCGCCGAGCGGCTTCTGGCCGAGCGGTTCGCCCGCGGCGAGATCGACGAGGAGGAGTACCGGGGCCGCCTGGCCGTCCTGCACTCCTCCGGTCGCTCCGCGAAACCCTGACCGGAGGCGGTGACCGGCCCCGGCCCGTCGCGGGCGGCGGCAGGAACCCCGCCACCGGCCGGTCCGGTGGAACACGGGGGCCGAACGGGCGATCGGGGGAGCGAGGGGGGATTGCAGAGGGCCCGTCGTGACAAAGGGATCGCGCGGCTGTCCGCCAGCCGTGCAGCCCTTCCGTCGGCGAACCCTCCCAGAAGGAATCCCATGAACACCTCGATCGTCCGCCGCGGCGCCGTGGCCGCCCTTGCCGCCCTGGCCCTCGCGACCGCGCCCGCGGCCACCGCCTGGAGCGTCCCCGGCCAGGCCCCCGCCGGGGCCGCGGCCGCGGAGCAGGGGAAGACCGCCCACATCCAGCCGCTGCCGACCTCCCCCGTGGCGTACCGGTTCGGGGAGACGCTGGCCCGGCTGAGCGGCAGGAAGCTGGAGGTCACCTTCTTCGCGGCGATCATCCCCCACCACCGGGCGGCGATCGAGATGGCGCGGCTCGAGCGCGAGCGCGGCACCGACGCGCGTATCCGCACCCACGCGGACGACATCATCGCCAACCAGCGCCACCAGATCGGCCAGTTCACCCGCTGGCTGAAGAAGTGGTACGGCCTCACGCCCGAGCAGGCCCGGCAGCAGGCCCCCCAGGAGGCGCGGCAGGAGATCGCGGCCATGGAGAGGGAGGTGCGGCGCATGATCGCCGAACTGCGGAGGGTGCCGGCGGGCGAGCGGTTCGACATCGAGTTCGTGCGGCGGATGATCCCGCACCACAACTCCGGCGTCATCGAGTTCCTCGAGCCGCAGTCCCGTGCCGACCACGCCCAGCTGAAGGTCGCGGCGGCCTCGGGCATCAACAGCCAGGAGATGCAGATCGTGGACTTCCGCACCTGGCTGTCCGAGCAGACCCGCTGACGCCACCGGCCCCCGCACGGCCGGCCGCCGACCGCCGGCGGCCGGCCGTGCGGTATCGGCCGCCGTAGGGAACGAACCACTCCTCGCGGGGTACCTACGGGCGGACGCCCCCTGCGCGAGCCGGGGCGGACGACTCCGTACGTACGTTGGGCGAGGGGGACATGCGCGAGTTCCTGGATCTCGGGGCGATGCTGCTGCTCGCGGCCGGCGCGGTCGCCGCACCGCGCCTGCCGTACCGTCCGACGGCCGTTCGAGCCCAGCCGCTGCTCGCCGCGCCCCTCCTTTCCGGGAACATCCCCGACGGGCACGCGCTGTCGCGCTTCCACGCCCGCTGGTACGCGCTGACGCTGCTGTTCCTCGCCTTCGACGTCGAGACGCTCTTCATGTGCCCCTGGGCTGTCGTGGTCGCCGACATGGGCGCGGCGGCGGTGGCGGAGATGTTCGTCTTCCTCGGCCTGCTGATGTACGGGGCGCTGTACGCCTGGCGCGAGGGGGCCCTGCGGCGGGCCTGAGCACCGCAGGGCGGAACCTGACGGAGCGTCCGGCCGCGCCCGCCGCGGGCAGATCCCGCGTCCTGCTGGTGACGTGCCCCGGGGGCACGGCCGTACGGCTCACGGGCGAGGCGGCCGTCGCCGGGCGCGGGCGCCGGGCACGGCGTCGGCCGCCGCGTCGGCCGCCCTGGTGCTCGGCGCGGGCGCGGGATGGGCGCCCGGAGTCCTCCCCGGCGCCCTCGTACGGTGAGGCGGCCGCCAAGGGGACGGCGCCGCGGAGCAGCGGCGACCCGCCGCGCCACGGGGGGCGGGCGCGCCGGGGGGGCGCTCTTTCGTCCGTTCGCATCCTCCGGAGCGGACTTTTCTGCGATCGGACTGGCCAACACATACCCCTAGGGGGTACCTTTTCGGTGCTCGGATGTATACCCCCCTCCGGTATAGGAGTGTGTGATGTCCTCTGTCCCGTCCCCACTCAACCCCCGGCGCTGGAAGGCGCTCGGGCTGATCGCGCTGGCCCAGTTCATGGTCATCATGGACACCTCGATCATCGGGGTGGCCCTGCCGCAGATGCAGACCGACCTGGGCTTCTCCCAGGAGAACCTCTCCTGGGTCTTCAACGCCTACGTCATCGCCTTCGGCGGACTGCTGCTGCTCGGCGGCCGGCTGTCGGACCTGTTCGGGGCCAAGCGCGTCTTCAGCGCCGGATGGGCCGTACTGGCCGTCGGCTCGCTGGTCGCCGGACTGGCCGGTGAGGTGTGGGTCGAGCTGGTCGGCCGCGCCGTGCAGGGCGCCGGCGCCGCTCTGATCGCCCCGGCCGCGCTGACCCTGCTGATGATGCTCTTCGGCGGCAACCCCAAGGAGCTCACCAAGGCGTTCGCCCTGTACGGGGCCGCGGCCCCGGCGGGCGGGACCGCCGGCGTCTTCCTCGGCGGCGTCCTGACCGAGTACGCCAGCTGGCCGTGGGTGTTCTACGTCAACATCCCCATCGCCGTACTGGTCCTGGCCCTCACGCCCGCGCTGATGCCCTCCGCCCCGCCCCGCCGCGGCTCCGTCGACTTCCTGGGCGCGACCGCCGTCACCGCGGGACTGGCCATCGCCGTCTACGCCATCGTCCGTGCTCCCGAGACCGGCTGGGGCGCGGCGCAGACCTGGCTGGTGCTGGGCGCCGGCGCCCTGCTGCTGGTCGCCTTCGTCGCCCTCCAGGCACGCCGCAGGGAGCCGCTGATGCCGCTGAGGATCTGGCGTGCCCCCAACCTGGCCGCCGCCAACGTCGCCCAGCTCCTGCTGGCCGCCGCCTGGATCCCCATGTGGTTCTTCCTCAACCTCTACCTCCAGCAGGTGCTGGGGCTGGGCGAGTTCGCCGCGGGATCGGCGCTGCTGCCGATGACGGTCGCGATCATGATCATGATGATCGTGCTGGCGCCCCGGCTGATCGCCCGCTTCGGGCCCAACCCGCTGGTCGTCGCGGGCATGCTGGTGCTCGCGGCCGGCATGTTCTGGCTGTCCCTGGTCCGCCCCGACGGAACCTTCTGGGCGGACGTGCTGCCCGCCTCGCTGGTGGCGGCGGCCGGTATGTCGCTGGCGTTCATCCCCTCGCTGGGCACCGCGGTCTCCAGCGCCCGCCCGGAGGAGGGCGGCCTGGCCTCCGGCATCGTCAACACCAGCTACCAGGTGGGCTCCGCCCTCGGCCTGGCGGCCATGACCGCGGTGGCCGCCTCGCGGGGAGCGCAGGAGCTGGGCAACCCGGCCGCCCTCACGGACGGCTTCTCCGCGGCCTTCCTGGGAGCGGCCGCCATCGCCGCGGCCGGAGCCGTCATCGCCTGGCTCACCCTGCGTCCCGCGCCCGCGCCCGAGGCGGCCGCCGAGTCCGCCGGGGCCGACCAGGAGAAGTCCCGTACGGCGGAAACCCGCTGACGCCCCGCCCCTGTCCGAACCGACCGCCGGCGCCGCCGGACACGGAAGCCCCGTGCCCGGCGGCGCCCCTGCCCCGGAGGCTCCCGATGCAGCAGATCGAGGTCTACGGCACCGCCTGGTGCCCGCAGGTGAAAGAGGTCCTGGCCCGGCTCGACGGCGCCGGCGCCGCCTACCGCTACCACGACATCGACGCCGACAAGAAGGCCGCCAAGGCCGTCTACCGGCTGCAGCGCGGGACCCGCCGCGTCCCCACCCTCGTCATGCCCGACGGCACCGTCCTCGTCGAGCCCACCGACGACCAGCTCCGCGACCACCTCACCGCGACGCCCGGCCCCGGACAGAAGGGAGAGACGGAGTGAGGATCCCCCGGACGACCGCCGACCTGCGCCGGGTGGCGGACCATCCGGCCACCCGGTGCCTGCTGGCCTGCCTCCTGGCCGCCGTGGCACGCCGAGTGCAGGCACCCTCCCCGTCCCCCGCCCCTGCCCCCGCCCGTAGGAACGGCTGCTCCTCCTGACCGCCTCCGGCACCGGATACGGCGCGGGCCGGCGCCCGCGCCCGTGCGACGGGAACGGCCGCCGGCCCGCGCGGGAGGCCGGGGAGGCGGTCAGTGGTGGTGGGCGTGGACGACCGCGTGGCCGCGGCCGCGGGAGATCAGCCAGCGGTTGACCGGCACGGTGAGCACGAAGGCCACGGCCAGGGCGAAGGCCAGCGCCCCCCAGAACAGCGGACCGGCCAGCCCGGCGTCCATCGCTCCCGGGATCGCGAGCATGATGGCGTTGTCGACGACCTCCATCACGAGGATCGAGACGGTGTCCGCCGCCAGGGCCACCTTGAGCGCCTCGCGCAGGGTGAGGCCTGCCTTCAGCACGCCGCGGATGGTCAGGGCGTAGCCGAAGAGGAACGCCAGCGCGACCGCCAGTGCCACGGTGGCGCCGTCGTGCAGCCCCAGAGCCGTTCCGATGACCATGCCGAGGACCTCGCCGATGGCACAACCGGTCAGGCAGTGCAGCGTCGCCTGCGCCGCCGTGCGCCAGGAGGCGCCGCCCCGATGGGACCCGCCGTGTCCGGCATTGTCTCCGGCACTGTCTCCGGCACTGTGCCCGGCCCCGTGTCCGGCGCTGTCGTGCGGGCCGTGCGCGTGTACGTGCCCGTGATGGCCGTGGTCGCCGTGCACGTCGTGGTCCTGACCGGTGTGAGCACCGGAGCGGTGCACGGCAGGGTCGTGGTTCGAAGACACGTGGTCCATCACTGCCCCCACAGTCCTGGTTCTCCGGGGCCATGGGCAGGCCCCGTCCAATCCCCGCACGATATACGGGTCCGGGGTATGCGGGAACCGGTTTTCCGGCGCCGCAGGCACCGTGCGAGGTGGCGGCGTCCCCGCCCGGGCCGCGGCGGGCGAACCCTCGGCCGTCCGTGGACGGTGCCGCCCCAACCGCCGCGCTCCGGGCCCGTTTTGGAGCGCGGCGGTGAGGATCAATAGGATCCGCCGATGATCAGAAAACAACGGTCGGCGACGGGCCTCGGAGTCCTGCTCGCCGTGCTCGCGACCTTGCTCGCGACCGGGATCGCGTTCCCGGCCGGGGCGGCCGCCGACGAGACCACGGCGGACGCGCCGAAGGTCAACCTGGTGCTCGACGTCAGCGGCTCGATGCGGGCGAGGGACATCGACGGGCGGTCGCGGATGGCCGCGGCCAAGCAGGCGTTCAACGAGGTGCTGGACGCCACCCCCGAGGAGGTCCGGCTCGGCATCCGCACACTCGGCGCCGACTACCCCGGCGACGACCGCAAGGCGGGCTGCAAGGACACCGCGCAGCTGTACCCGGTCGGCCCGCTGGACCGCACCGAGGCCAAGGCGGCGGTGGCCACGCTGACGCCGACCGGCTGGACACCGATCGGTCCGGCCCTGCTGAAGGCCGCCGACGACCTCGACGGCGGCGACGGCTCCAAGCGGATCGTGCTGATCAGCGACGGCGAGGACACCTGCGCCCCGCTCGACCCGTGCGAGGTCGCCCGGGAGATCGCGGCCAAGGGCATCGGCCTGACCATCGACACCCTCGGGCTGGTGCCCAACACGAAGATGCGGCAGCAGCTGAGCTGCATCGCCGAGGCCACCGGCGGCACCTACACCTCGGTGGAGCACACCGACGAACTCACCGAGAAGGTGAACCAGTTGGTGGAACGGGCGGCCGACCCGGTGGTGACGCCGGCCGCCGTGGAGGGTGCGGAGCGGTGCGCCGACGCGCCGGCCCTGAAGTCCGGTCTGTACACCGACCGCCAGGAGTTCGGCCAGGAGCGCTGGTACCGGGTGGACGTGGCGCCCGGCCAGGAGCTGCGCGCCTCGGTGAGCGTGGCGGCGGACCGCGCGGTGAACCCGGACTACGGGGTGCTGCTGCGCGCGGCCACGGTGCACGGCCGGGAGATCGTGCGCGGCGAGGCGGCGGGCAACGGCCGCACCGACGTGATCTCCACGGGTCTGCGCTACCCGAAGCCGGACGGCGGTGACGAGGAGGAGGCGCAGGCCGAGGCGGAGACGGTGTGCCTGCGGGTGACGAACTCCTTCTCGGCGGCGTCCGGGGTGAAGACCGGCCCCGGTATGCCGCTGGAGCTGACCGTGGACGTGGTCGAGGGACCGTCGCAGGCCGCTGACGTGGCCTCCTTCGGACTCGGCCGCGGCTGGTGGCTGCTCGGTGTCCTGGTGGCGGCCGGCTTCCTCGCGGGTGTGCTGTGGGGCTGGCTGTCGCGTTGGCGTGTCGCGGTGTGGAGGACCAACTGATGTGGACCATACGCGTGGTGAGCGCCGCGCTGCTGACGCTCGGCCTCGCGGCGGGCCCCGCCGCGGCCGACTCGACGCCGTCCCCGAGCCCGTCCGACGACAGCGCGGCGCCCACGTCGGCGGGCACGTCGTTCCGTACGGCGACGGAGATCGACCAGGGGCGGACGGCGACGGCGAACGCCTCGGCCGGTGACTACCTGTACTGGTCGTTCCCGGCCGACACCGGCCAACGCCCCACCGTGAAGGCGACGGTGAAGCTCCCGCGGGAGCACGCGGCGCAGACCTGGCAGATCGACGTCTACGACGGTCTGCGGCGCCGCCAGGCCTGCCAGTACGGCGCCCAGACCCGTACCGCCGCCGCGGACGCCGAGTCGGTGGAGCTGGCGTGCGTACTGCGCACGGTGCGGGCCTGGTCGGAGCCGTGGGCCGACGACCCGCTGCCGGGCACGTACTACCTCCGGCTGACGGCGGTGGGCGTACGCACGGCCGACCTCGGGCAGCCGGTGGCCGCCGAGGTGCGGGTGGAGTCCGAGCACATCGGGGGGTCGGCCGCCGTGGACGGCCGGCTGGCCGAGCCGCTGGTACCGGGCGTCGCGTTCACGCGGCAGCAGGAAGACGACGGTTCCGGAGCGCCGGCCGTGCTGTCGGGCGTCGAGCCGGACGACGGCTGGTCGTCGGGCCGGTGGTCCGACCGCTGGGTGTGGACGGTGTCCGGCGCGGTGCTGGCGGCGCTCGCGGGCATCGGGGGATACGCGCTGACGCGGGGCTCGGGACGCCCGCCGCGCGTGCCGCCGAACGCCTGAGACCACCCGGGCCGGCCGCTCACCCGGCGCCCGCCCGGCGGTCTCCAGGAGGCGTTGCGGCACGTGGCCGTGCCGATCGGACCGCGAGCGGTTCACGCAGACGCCCGGCCGGGGCTTCCCGGCCGGGCGTCTCGCATGGGTGGCCGACGTGCCCGGCGGCGACGGCCTCGTTCCGGCCTGGCGCCCCTGGCCTGTACGGCCGCCCTACGGCCCCCTCCCGCTCCTGCCGTACCAGCGGTTCCGGGCCACCGGCAAGCGGGCGATGTTTCGCACCGGGCGGCACGGTTACCCAGGCGATGGCCCGCCGCCCCCGTGGAGCGGACAGGTGCGGGGCACGCCACCGACCGCGGGGGAAGGGCGTCCGGCGACGCGGCGGCCGGCCGCTTCCACGACACAGGGAACGGAGAGACGAGTGGCGAACACGAAGGTGGCCGACTACGTTCTGCAGCGGTTGCGCGAGTGGGGAGTGGACCACGTCTTCGGCTACGCGGGGGACGGCATCAACGGTCTGCTGGCCGCGTGGGGCCGGGCGGGGGACAGGCCGAAGTTCGTCCAGTCCCGGCACGAGGAGATGTCGGCCTTCCAAGCCGTGGGGTACGCGAAGTTCTCCGGCAAGGTGGGGGTGTGCGCGGCGACGTCCGGTCCCGGGGCGATCCACCTCCTCAACGGCCTGTACGACGCCAAGCTCGACCACGTCCCGGTGGTGGCGATCGTCGGCCAGACCGACCGCAGCGCGATGGGCGGCTCCTACCAGCAGGAGGTCGACCTGGGCAGTCTGTACAAGGACGTGGCCTCCGACTTCTGCGAGACGGCGACGGTCCCCGAGCAACTGCCCAACCTGATCGACCGGGCGATCCGCACCGCCTACGGCCGGCGCACGGTGACGGCGGTCATCATCCCGGCCGACGTGCAGGAGCTGGACTACACCCCGCCCGGCCACGAGTTCAAGATGGTGCCCTCCAGCCTCGGGCTGGGCAGGTCCGCGCCGGTCCCCGCGGACGAGGACCTCGCGCGTGCGGCGCAGGTGCTCAACGCCGGGGAGAAGGTCGCCGTGCTGATCGGGCAGGGCGCCCGGGGCGCGCGGAGCGAGGTCGAGCAGGCCGCCGACGTGCTCGGCGCCGGAGTGGCCAAGGCGCTGCTGGGCAAGGACGCCCTGCCCGACACGCTGCCGTACGTCACCGGAGCCATCGGTCTGCTGGGCACCCGGCCCAGCTACGAGCTGATGCGAGACTGCGACACCCTGCTGATGATCGGCTCCAGCTTCCCGTACACGCAGTTCATGCCCGGACTCGGCCAGGCGCGCGCGGTGCAGATCGACATCGACCCGCACATGGTCGGCCTGCGCTACCCCTTCGAGGTGAACCTGGTCGGCGACGCGCGCGCCACCCTGGAACGGCTCCTGCCGCTGCTGCACCGCAAGGAGGACCGCCGCTGGCGGCACACCGTCGAGGAGAACGTCTCCCGCTGGTGGGAGGTGATGCAGCGGCGCGCCGCGCTGGACGCCGACCCGGTCAACCCCGAGTACGTCGTGCACGCGCTGGACGGCCTGCTGCCCGAGGACGCCATCGTCACCGCCGACTCCGGCTCGGCCGCCAACTGGTACGCCCGCCACCTGCGGTTCAGGGGTGAGGTGCGCGGGTCGCTGTCGGGCACGCTGGCGACCATGGGGCCGGGCGTGCCCTACGCCATCGGGGCCAAGTTCGCCCACCCCGACCGCCCGGCCATCGCCCTGGTCGGTGACGGGGCGATGCAGATGAACGGCCTGATGGAGCTGGTCACCGCGGCCAAGTACCGCTCGAGGTGGTCCGACCCGCGGCTGGTCGTGTGCGTGCTGAACAACCGGGACCTCAACCAGGTCACCTGGGAGATGCGGTCGATGAGCGGCGCTCCGCAGTTCGAGGAGTCCCAGCACATCCCCGACCTGCCCTACGCCGAGATCGCCGTCCGGTTCGGCCTGGACGGGGTGCGGGTGGAGAAACCGGACGACGTCCGGCCCGCCTGGGAACGGGCGCTGGCGGCCGACCGCCCCTTCGTCATCGACGTCCGCACCGATCCCGCCGTGCCGCCGATCCCCCCGCACGCCACCTGGGACCAGATGGAGGCCACCGCCTCCGCGATCCTGCGCGGTGACAGCGACCGGGGATCGATGGTCCGGCAGGGAGTCAAGGCCAAGATGCAGGAGTTCCTCCCCGGCGGCAAGCGTCCCGAGGAGGAGCAGGGCCGGTGAGCGCCGGGGCGGCGTACGCGGGAGAGCGGGACCGCGAGACCGGCGGCCGGCGCCGGGCGGGCGGGGCGGGGGTGGTACGTGCGGCGTGGTGAAGGACGCGGTCGGCCGGAGGGCCGGGGGGTCCGCGGGCGCGTGCGCCCGGCTGAGGCCGGGCCGGGCGGTGCCGTGGCTGCACCACCGCCCGGCCCGGAGTCCGTCACGCAGCCGGCAGCGGCCGCGGGTGGTCGTGTTCGCAGGCGTCCTCGATGCCGTGGGTGTCCCACGCGGGGAACGGATCGTGGAGCGCAGCCGCCTCGCCGTCGGCCAGCAGGCACGCGGACAGCGCGGCCCGCAGGGCGTCCGGGCGCAGGCCGGTGCCGATGAACACCAGTTCCTGCCCCTGGCCGTCTGCCGCCTCGCGGGCGCCGGAGGGCTCGAAGCGGGCGACGGAGCCGGCCTGGGACCACAGCCCGGTCACGTGCGGGCGGGAGGCCAGGTGGAAGAAGCCCTTGGAGCGCAGGATCTGCCCGAAGGCCCCGCCGTCGAGGCGCTCGGTCACGAAGGACCACAGCCTTGCGGGGTGGAAGGGCCTCTCGGAGCGGAAGACGGTGGAGGAGATGCCGTACTCCTCGGTCTCCGGCAGGTGGTCGCCGTTGAGCTCCATCACCCAGCCCGGCGCCTGCTGCGCCTTCTCCAGGTCGAACAGCCCGGTGCCCAGGACCTCGCCGAGGTCCACCCGCCCGTGGGTGGCCGCCAAGATCCGGGCGGCCGGGTTGAGCCGGGTGAGGGCGGCCCGCAGCCGGTCGGCGTCCCCGGCGCCGACGAGGTCGAGTTTGTTGAGGACGATGACGTCGGCGAACTCGATCTGGTCCATCAGCAGGTCGCTGACGGTGCGCTCGTCGTCCTCGTACGGGGCCAGGCCCCGCTCGGTGAGCCCGTCCCCGGCGGTCAGTTCGGGCAGGAAGTTCGCGGCGTCGACGACGGTGACCATGGTGTCCAGGTCGGCGAGGTCCGCCAGGGTGGCGCCGTCGTCGCGGGGGAAGGCGAAGGTGGCGGCGACCGGCATCGGCTCGGAGATGCCGCTGGACTCGATGAGCAGGTGGTCGAACCTCCCCTCGCGGGCGAGGCGTTCGACCTCCTCCAGCAGGTCGTCGCGCAGGGTGCAGCAGATGCACCCGTTGGTCATCTCCACCAGGCGCTCCTCGGTGCGCGACAGGGCCGCCTGGCCGCCGCGCACCAGGGCGGCGTCGATGTTGACCTCGCTCATGTCGTTGACGATGACCGCCACCCGCAGGCCCTGGCGGTTGGCCAGGACGTGGTTGAGCAGGGTGGTCTTGCCCGCGCCGAGGAACCCCGACAGGACGGTCACCGGCAGCCGCTGGTGTGTCATGCCGTTCTCAGTCCTCCGGGTGCAGCAGGCCGCGCCGGTACGCCTTGACCAGGTGCTGCGGCACCAGATAGGAGGCGCCGTCCACGGTGACCGGCACCAGTTGCGGGGTGCGGGCCTTCCACTGGGCGCGGCGGTGGCGGGTGTTGCTGCGGGACATCTTCCGCTTGGGTACGGCCATGGCGAACCTCCGGGTCTGTGGCTACCGGGACGCTATATGAAAATGAATCCCACTACAAATTAGTCGCCATCGACTTGCGTCGCGGCCGGGGCGGCAGGAGGTGCGCAGGGGGTGGCGCGGCAAGGCGCCGACACGGCCGACGGCGTAGGCTCCAGGCCGGCCACGGCGATGACGATGCCGGTGGCCAGGTGTAGCGCGGCGCTGAGGAGCCGCCCGGAGGAGGGCACCACCTCCGACAGCAGCCCTCCGAGGAAGTTCGCCACGGCGGGAATCAGGGCCAGCGGCAGCACGGTTGTCAGCCCGTTCATACCGGGCTCTCCGGGGAGTAGCCAAGCGATGTGCTGTGGATGGCTGTCATGGTGGTGTCGCCTTTCCCGGGATCGGTGGGACGCCTCTCGGTCACGAGCGCCCCGATCGGCGGGTGGACGCGGCAGCGGCCGGTCTCCGCTCCCGCTTACGGCTCTCCTGGAGACGACCGACAGTCGCCGGTTCGCCCGCGGCGTTGGCATCGGCAGGGGAGCAGTGGATGAGGTGCGGCGGCGACGAGGGCGCCGAGTGGGTTGGGACGAGCGAGCCGGCGGACGGAGGTCTCGCGACACGATCCACTCCGGCAACCGTCGGCGGCACCAGGTCGCGCACCGCTCCCGGCGCAACTGTCTCCGGAAGGTCTGTCGGCCAGTTGAGGGCATGGTTGGCAGGCTCCGCCCACGTCGATGACCCCGTCAGCGCGTGACATCCCCCTCTCCGCCAGCCGGGCGGTTCGCGTGGGCTTCCTTGCGAGCTTTCGAGCGGTTCGGGTGGCGCCCGCGGGTCAGTCGGGTGGACGGACCGAGGAAGGGGTTTACGGGAGGAGGAGCTGCGGCAGGGATCGCGCGGCTGTCTCAACCGCGCGGTCTTTTCCGCGAGTCCATCCACCTCTCAGGCCGGTGACCTGCCGTCCCGGTACGTCGAGCATGGGATCCGATGAACACCTCGATCGTCCGCCGCGGCGCCGTGGCCGCCCTTGCCGCCCTGGCCTTCGCGACCGCGCCCGCGGCCACTGCCTGGAGTGTCCCCGGCCAGGCCCCCGCCGGGGCCGCGGCCGCGGAGCAGAGGAAGACCGTCCACATCCAGCCGCTGCCGACCTCCCCCGTGGCGTACCGGTTCGGGGAGACGCTGGCCCGGCTGAGCGGCAGGAAGCTGGAGGTCACCTTCTTCGCGGCGATCATCCCCCACCACCGGGCGGCGATCGAGATGGCGCGGCTCGAGCGCGAGCGCGGCACCGACGCGCGTATCCGCACCCACGCGGACGACATCATCGCCAACCAGCGCCACCAGATCGGCCAGTTCACCCGCTGGCTGAAGAAGTGGTACGGCCTCACGCCCGAGCAGGCCCGGCAGCAGGCCCCCCAGGAGGCGCGGCAGGAGATCGCGGCCATGGAGAGGGAGGTGCGGCGCATGATCGCCGAACTGCGGAAGGTGCCGGCGGGCGAGCGGTTCGACATCGAGTTCGTGCGGCGGATGATCCCGCACCACAACTCCGGCGTCATCGAGTTCCTCGAGCCGCAGTCCCGTGCCGACCACGCCCAGCTGAAGGTCGCGGCGGCCTCGGGCATCAACAGCCAGGAGATGCAGATCGTGGACTTCCGCACCTGGCTGTCCGAGCAGGGGCGGTAGGCCGCGCGGCGGGGCGAGGTGACGGCGCCTCATCCCCGACCGCTACCGGCCGCGCGGACGCCCTCGGCCGCCGGGAGGTCCAGGCGCTCACCCGCGCATGACAGTGACTCGGGAAGGGCAGCCGCACGGACATGCTGGACAAACCTCCAACCGTCACCGCCGCTCTCACGCTGCCGGCCGCCGGAACCCTGGGCGGCGACGTGCTGCCGGAGTCTCCGTGGCGGGTGCCGGCCGCCGGGACGCTGGTCATCGCCGCCGGCACCCTTGCGCACGGTGTCACGAACGCCCCCGCCCCGGCTCTCTGCGCCAGGGCGGGGGAGGAGAGCCGGGAGGTGGCGTGATGAGCGTGTTGGCGATGGTCGCCGGCTGCGTCCTGGTGATCCTCGCGCTGGCGGACGCGGCGATCACCTCGCTGTCGATGGTCACGGGCACCGGCCCGGTCAGCGGCCGGGTGACCGAGACGGTGTGGCGGGCGTTCCTGGCCGTCCAGGACCGGGCAGGGCGCGGCTCGGCCTTCCTGAAGTGGAGCGGGACGTGCACCCTGCTGGCCACCTTCGCGACGTGGGTGGTGCTGCTGTGGGCGGGGTGGTGGCTGGTCTTCAGCGCCGACCCGGCCTCCGTCGTCGACTCCGTCACCGCCGTGCCCGCCGACGGCTGGGCGCGGGTGTACTTCACCGGCTACACGGTCTTCACGCTGGGCATCGGCGACTACGTGCCGGACACCGCCTGGGCCCAGGTGGCCACCGCCGTCGCCTCCCTGTCGGGACTCTTCCTGATCACCCTGTCCCTCACCTATCTGGTGCAGGTGGTCCAGGCGGTGGTCCACAAGCGCGTGCTCGCCCAGCAGATCCACGCCCTGGGCCAGGACGCGGCCGGCATCGTCGCCGCGGGGTGGACCGGGGACGGCTTCAGCTCCATGTTCAACCAGCATCTGGTCTCCCTGACCGAGCCGTTGCTGCGCCTGGGCGAGCAGCACCTGGCCTACCCGGTCGTCCACTACTTCCACTCCGCCTCGCCCCGCAAGGCCCCCGCCCGCGCGCTGGCCGTCCTCGACGACGCCCTGCTGCTGCTGTGCGCCGGCGCAGCTCCCGGGGCCCGGCCCGACCCGGCGGCCACCGGCCCGCTGCTGTCCGCCATGGACCAGGTGCTGGACACCCTGCAGGGGCAGTTCTTCAGCCGGGCCGGACACGAACGCCCCGCGCCCCCGCTGTCGGTGCTGCGGGAGGCGGGCGTTCCCAGGGTGGAGGAGGACCGCTACACCGCCGCGGTCCGCGAGCACACCGAGCGGCGCCGCGTTCTCCAGGGGTTCCTGCACAGCGACGGATGGCGCGAGGACAGGAGTTGAGGCGCCACCGCCGGTCCTCGGGGAGCCGGGAGCGTCCCCGGTCGCCCCTAGTGGTCGTCTCCGGAGAGCGCCAGGTGTTCGGTAACAGGGCGCGCACAGCAGTGGAGTCATCTCGGCTCTCGCCCGTCTCAGTGTGGCGGTGCCTGCGCTCGGGGTGCGGCGGAAGCAGCGGGACTGTACGCTCCCGGCGCGCGGAACCGGCGTGACCATGCCTCTGTCGCACGGGCCCGGACGCTCAGCGGCGTTCTTCAGGTCACTCCGGCGGGCACTCACGCAGCGGGGACCCCTCGAAGTCGGGGACGGGCCGGGCCTTGGCCTCCTCGAGGGTTTCGGCCTCCCCGTTCTCCTCGATGTCCTCGATCAGCCACTCCATCTCACTGATTTCCCGCTCCTGGGCCGCGATGATCTCGACGGCCAGCCGGCACACCCGGACGTCGGTGATCTCGGCACGTTCGGATCGGGTGATGGCCAGCGAGTGGTGCGGGATCATCGAGCTCATCCAGGCGGTGTCCTGCACGGTGGTCTGGCTGCGGTCGAGGAACACGCCACCGCCCAGCAGCAGGAGGCTCGCCGCCACGATGGCGATGTTGCCCTTCATGTTCTTGTACATGTTGAGCATCCACGCGAGCATGATCAGCCCCATGGTGCCGCCCATGGTGAGGGCCATGAACAGGCGGCTCTCGCTCCACTGCACGTGGCTCCACCTCCACGTGCCGACGAACATGGTCCAGTACATGACGACCATGGCGGTCAGGATCATGGCTGCGAAGCGCAGGTACATCTTGGTCTGGTGCGACAGGCCACCGCCGTGCTGGTGCTCGTTCCCCTCGGCGTTCTGCGCCATGGATCGGTTCTCCGTTCCGTCGTCCTCGGTGGAAGGGGTCCACACGCGTCCCTTCGCCGTCTAACGCTTCTTGCCTCGCCCGGTGACGCGAAACTGGCCGTGGCGGAGGGGGCTCCCATACAACGCCGAGAACCGCCGTCTGCCCTGGAAGCGCGGCATCAAGCCGCTCATCGCCCGGCACGGCACCGCCCATGGTCCCGGACCGGAGAAGACCCGGTAGGCGGTCGAGTGCACTCTTGCCCGGATCCATCAGCTCCAACGGCTCCGCGTCCGTCGTGAACGTCGCGCCGGCCTCCACCAGGGTCTGCCGGGACCGGTGTTCTGCATCGTCCGCCTCCGCCTCCGCCGCGGCCTTGGTCGCCGCCCCACCCGCGCCGATGGACCCGGCGCCGGACTCGCCACCGCCGAACCCACCTCCTTCGCGACGGCACGCTCACCGCCGACAGAGAGGTCGGCCGCGGTACCACCACCCCTCTGCCCGCCCTGGAAAGCCCGCCGCGAAGCGGCTGACGGGTGATTCTGGTGTTCGGCAAGGAACGTCACCACTGCCCGCGCGTGCCCAGCGAGGCGGGATAGGCGCTGTAGAGCCGTGCGCTACGGCGAGGACCGCATCCGGCGAACTGTCCGCCTCCCGGCCCCGCCCCACGACGACCTCGATCCCGCGCGGGTACGCGAGCCACGCAGTCTCCCCCACCGCACGGCCCGTTCACCGCACACGAGTCGCGGATCGCCACTCGGGAACTGCGGCAGTGACAGAAGGTGCCCTGCCGACTGTCTCCTGATCCTGGCAAACTTCGCTCCCAACGGAAAGGAGCCGCTGCGACGGAAGCATCGCAGCGGCTTCCTCCTTCGGCGTCAGCCACGGCGGTGCCTTTCGGCCCCCCACGAGGCCGCTGGAGGTCAGACCACGGTCACAGGGTGGCCAGGAGTTCATTACACGCCCGCTCGCAGCGGCGGCACGCCTCGGCGCACACCCGGCAGTGCTCGTGCATGTCGGCGTGGCTCGCGCACTCGTCGCCGCAGGACTTGCACGCCTGGAGACATGCCTGGAGCTGGGCGCGGGTGAGGTTGGCGTCGTAGCCGGTGTGCCGGGAGAGCATCTTGCCGGTGGCCTCGCAGATGTCCGCGCAGTCCAGGTTGGTGCGGATGCACTTGCGCAGCTCGGCGACCATGTCCTCGGACAGGCAGGCGTCCGCGCACGCCGTACAGGCCTGCGAGCAGTCGAAGCACTCGGCGATGCACCGCTCCAGAGCCTCACGGTCCACACCGCCGAGGTCGGCCGGGTAGGTCCGCAGCATGTCCCCAACCACCATGGTCATGGATGTCACCTTTCTTTCGGCTTCTTCTCGGGCATGGACACCAGGTACAGGAGAGGCAAGTGCCCACGGTGCCACGATGATCAGGTAACACCAAAAAAGGTTACATAAACGGACTGCTGCGCCCGGTCCAGTGGCAGGGACGGCGATTCAGCCTCTCCGGGAAAGCCGAACAGCCCACGCGTACCGCGGCGGTGCCGTCGCGAGGTGCGGCCCACCGTGCCCCTGTCCAACGGCGCCTCTCCGGCTGTCTGGACATATCTCCCCGCGGCTGGCCCCCAGGTGGTCCCCAAGGAACTGGACCGCGGGGAGGGCAGGACTGCACCTCCGGAGTGGCATCACTCCTGTGCCGACCTCACAACACGCTTTCCCGGGGCCGGATAGCGCCCCCGGGCCGGTCGGTGCTCTGGACCGGAAGGGCGGCGTGGGGGCGGAGCCGACGTCGGGGTGGAGTCCCGCAGAATCCGTGGACGGGTACCTCCACGGTCTGTCCGTCCAGGTCGAGGAATCCGGATGCCTGGTCGGTTCCATCCACGTACGGCACCGCCATCGACCGTCTCACCGCCGCCGGGCCTGCGCCGGCCCGGGCGGTCCGATGCCCGTGCGTATCGCTCCGGTGTGCCGTCCAGCCGGCGGCCGTCACGCCGCCGCCCCATGATCTTCTCCTGTTCTTCCGCCGAGTCCTGGTCCCACAGGTCGGTCCGCCATCCGGATGGTGCGTACCACCTGGCAGGTACCGCCGGCCGCCCACGTGGGTTCGCCTTGCCCCGCGCGGACGATGACCCGCTCGGGGTCGTCGGGGTTGCCGAACCCCTCGGTGAAGTGGAACGGGTTGCGCATCAGGGCCTTCCCAGCTTCGACGCGGTTCTCCTCGCGCCGCCCCTTGACCCGCCATCGCACCTGCCAACTGGGCACCAAGGATCGGACAACCTGGTCAGCAGCCTCCCGTACCCGTGCCGTTTTCTCTCCAGCCACCTGCACCAGTGCATGCAGCGCGGCAGCGGTCGATCCCCGACAACCCCGCCCGCCACGCCGTGCTCGGCCGGCCCACCGCCCCGGAGCGGCTGTGCCGGAGCCCGGCGCAGGCAGCGGCGTTCCTGCGGCACAACCGCACCGCGTACGCGGATGTGTGGGCGGACGCCTTCGAGGTGCTGCTGGGCACCGGCATGCGGCGCGGAGAGGTCCTGGGCCTGCACTGGCCCGAGGTCCACCTTCAGGAGAAGGTGCTGCTGGTGCGCTGGAACCTGACCGCCGTGGACAACAACCGCCTCTTCCCGGGCCACCCCAAGACCCGCGCCGGCCGGAACTGGGTCAGCCTGTCCCCGCGGGTGGCACAGGCACTGGGCCGCCGGGCCGAGGCCGCCCGCGCGGCGCTGGGGCCGCAGGCCCCGCTGGAGGGGCTGGTGTTCTGCCGGCCCGACGGCTCGCCGCTGCGTCCCCAGCCGGTGCTGGTGACCCTGCACCGCCGGGCCGCGGAGATCGGTCTGCCCAGGATCGGGGTGCACGACCTGCGGCACACGGCCGCCACGATCATGATCAGCTCCGGTGTACCGCCGGCGGTGGTCTCCAGGACGCTGCGGCACCCGACGCTGTCCACCACGGTCAACCTCTACGGCCACCTGCTGCCCCACGCCGCCCGGGACGCGGTGCGGGCCCTGGGCCGCGCACTGGAGCGCGCCGACCGCGACCACGGGCCGACCGGAACGGCTCGGGCCGCGTGAGCTGCTGTGCCGGACGGTGACGGGTGACCGGCCGACCTGGGCGGTGGCATCACCCGGGCATCACCGTCACCCGGGCATCACCGTCACCCGAACGTGAAACAGCGGGCCTGCCGTATCCGGCAGACCCGCTGCTCACAGTGTCGGGACGACAGGATTTGAACCTGCGACCCCTTGACCCCCAGGCGTGTGTCATTCCGCAGGCTTTGCCGTAGGAGCTGTGTTGGAATGACCTGGTGGATCCTCTCTGCGGCACAGGCGTTCGCTGGTGTACGTGCTCGTTGATGTCAGCCGTTGATGTCGAGCATCTGTCCTGCCACAGTTCGTCCCAGCCGTAGGCATCGGCACCGTGTAAGGCGGACACGGTTGCCTTCATTGAGTGCTGATGGCCAGTTCCCTGGCCCGCTGGCGGGCTTGGGCGCGTATCTCGGTGAGGCGGGAGTGGAAGCCGTTGTGCCGGTTCTGGTCGAGGTTCAGGGGTAGGTCGAGCCTGGTGATCAGATCGGACTCCAGTGTCCATGGCTCCGGGTGTTCCACCCAGCACACGCGGGCGTGCTCCGCCATCCACCGGGTGAGTTTGGCTTCCCCGGCCTTGCCGAAGGTCATGCGCTTGCCGCTGCCCACGCGACGCAGCTCCAGCCCGAGCAGGCAGCCCAGGGTGAGCCGGAGCGTGGAGCCAGCTGCGTTGCCCCGGAAGTGGTAGCGCACCCGCGTCCGCAGGTTCTGGGTGCTCTTCCGATTTGCCATGTACCGCGGAGAGATACCCACGTAGAGCAGATGGCCAGCGGGCAGGTCGCGGAACGGTGCCTTCTCGAAGTGCCAGCCGTAGACACCGGCTACTGCGGGGACGGGGCTAGGACGTATCAGGATCTCATTTGCCGACCACAGTCGGTCTGGGCTGGAAAGAGCAGCCACGTACATAGGTACCTCCAGTAATGGGCAAATCTACAGACGCGGCATCGGCGATGAGCGCGTGCTGTGGTGGCTGTGTTGGACAGCGGTGTTGGCCCGTCTGGTGCGTTGGTGGGGAGCTCGACAGGGAGTAGGACCAACGCAGCAAGCTCCTGGGTGTCGGCCTGGTTCCGACGGCTGGTTAGTTGGTATGGATAGTCCTATCAAACGATCATTCTCGGTCACATCTGGTCGCGCGCAAGGAGTTTTCGGTCACGAAAATCAACTTGTGGCGACGTTTAAGAAATTATTCGCATCGCCTATCAGCTAGGTGCTATGTTTTGGCTGTTGTCGCGCCGGTCAAGAGCGTGACCAATCCTATTGGGGGGAATTCTCGTGAGCATCAATATCGATCCGCTGCGGCTGTCTCAGCCGCAGGACTCCAGCACGTACCTCGCCATCAAGACCCCTCAGGGAGGCCGCACCGTCTACAGCGTGCGTGTTCCTCTGTTGGACCTCCCGACCATCCTTCCCGTCCCCGACCCGAACAACGTCGACAAGGACAACCGCAAGGTCGACCGTCTCCACGCTAAGCACTTCGGCGAATACCTCCACACCAAGCAGGACTGGGTCGCCCCTGCTCTCCTGGCCCGGGATGGCGGCGGTTGCACGTTCGAGAAGGTGGACGAGCACGGAACCGTCGGCTACCTCACCGTCCCGTGGGCGATCGGCGGTATCTCTTCCCTGCGGACCATCGACGGCCAACACCGCGTGCTTGGCGTTGCTATCGAGAAGCAGCGCATCACCGACGCTATCTCTGCCGTCGATCGTGAGATGGCCCGCAAGGTCAGCGTGGAGAAGGCGGCCAAGCTCGAAGCTGAGCGCGAGAAGCTCATCAGCCAGATGAACCGCCTGAAGGCCGAGTACGTCGGTCTGGATATTTACGTCGAGCCAGACCCAATCAAGTCCCAGCAGATGTTCGTGGATGTCGCTGACAACGCCAAGGGCATCAGCAGCGCTGTCCGGGCTCGTTTTGACAGCTACAAGGTCGCCAACCGAACCCTGTCCGACGTCATCGACCACCCGCTGCTGAAGGGTCGGGTCGACGCCGAGCAGGACCGTATGACGCTCAAGAACCCCAACCTCATGGGCGCTAAGCACGTAGCCGACATCACGCGCGCTGTCATCGCCGGCGCTGGCGGTCGGATCAGCAAGAAGGCCGAGCAGACTCTCACTGACGGCGAGGTGATCGAGCAGGTCAAGGACTTTCTCGACGTCATCTCCAACGCCTTCACCGATCTCGCGGCCCTCACCGAGGACGATCCGGAGGCGGAGCGTCAACCTGGTGAGCTCACCATGGCCCAGGAGGTGCGTCGTACCTCTCTCCTTGGCTCGGTGGGCATGCTCCGCGTTCTCGGCGGAGTATTCCGCGAGCTACGAGCGGGTGACAACCCAGTCGAACTCGATGACATCACCGCCTTCTTCAAGCGGCTCGACCCACACATGACCGCGCCGGTCACCGAGACCAGCATCTGGCGTACCACCGCAGCGAACGACGACTTCGAGCCGAACGCCGCCGCGCCGATCATGCGGACCCAGAACATTGTCCACCTCGTCGGCGTCATCACCAGTTGGTACAAGAAGGCCCCCGCCTCCCTGTGACCAAGCAATAAAGGTAGCGAAGGGTGTCCTCCTCCTTCGTGAGCGGCGCCCTTCGTCACCTTCGACGACCCGCAGGCGGCCCCGGGTTCCCGGGGCCGCTACGCGCGTTCTATCGGCACTTTGGTCAACCCTGGGAAACGGTGTCCGGCACGATCCGGTTTGTGAAGCCTGCGTCCCGCAATCGCTGGTACGCCGCGGCCACGTCGTCGGGAATGTGCTGTTCAGTCATGAATCCCTGCTGGGGGTAGATCATGAGCCGTTGCTGAGTACCGACCAGCATGTCGATCACCAGGCGAGCGTCCTGGATGGAGTCGACGTACTCGGTCAGGGACATGGAAGCGGACGCACTCATCCACTCGACCTCAGGCCACAGCTTGCAGGCCGTCGCGTAGGCCCGCCGTTCCTCGTACGGCTTGCTGACCAGCAGGACGGACGAGACGGGGACACTGTGCTCTTCGAGTAGCGCGCGTGAGAAGCGGATGTTCTCCCCGGTGTTCCGGGCGTGCGGCTCAACGAGGATCGCTTCCGCCGGCACGCCCAGCTCTACCGCTCGCTCGCGGTAGTGCTCGGCTTCGCCCCGCGGCATGCGGTCGCGCGTTGTGGGACTGGTCGCGCCCGTGAAGACGACGAGCGGCGCCATGCCGCGGTGGTAGAGCTCTGCGGTGGTGTCCGCCACACCGAGATCGTGGCTGCCGAGACCGATGGCGACGGAGCAGGGGCGCACCTCGTGCCCCATCTGCTGGAAGTCCCAGAGACGTTGAGCGTCCGCCCACTCCTGATCCGAGATCACTTGGCCTCTCCTCCGTCATTCGCCGAGTCGGGCACCTTGAAGTCGTATGTCCACGAGAAGCGCGTTGCTGCGTGGACACCGATCGCGAACTCCACCACGGTCCCGTCCGCGGTGAAGGTGGTGCGGTGGAGCTCCACCACCCACTCGCCCGGTGAGAGCTGGAGGAGCTGCGCTTCCTCCGCCGTAGGGACACGTGCGAACAGCGTCTCCTGCATGTGGTCGATCTCGTATCCGGCGTCGTAGAGGACACGGAAGCCACCGCCGCGGCCAGCGGGCCCCGGCGTCGGATCGACGATGCGTGTTCCCTCGACGTGCTCGGGGCGGTAGTAGCTGGTCAGCGTGTGCGTGGGCTGGGAGCCCTCCTTGACCACACGTGCGCGGGCGTACACCTCCGCGCCTTCCGGGAGCCCGTGCGCCTCAGCAACGATCGCCGGCGCTTTCACCCGGCTGACGGTCTGCGTCTGCTCGTTCCGGCGGTAGGCGCGCCCGGACGCCACTCGGTCCGCGATGAACGCCACCTCGTCGCCGTCGCGCCACTTGGCCTTGTCGTACCGCGCGATGCCGAGCCGCTTGAGCGGTGCCCGCTGGCGCACAACGGTGCCGTGACCGCGCGACGACGTGACCAGTCCCTCGGCCTCCAGGGCCTTGTAGGCCGCGTGGACCGTGGACTTCGAGCCTTCGCCCGCTTCGACCAGCTCCCTGATCTGCGGTAGCTGATCTCCTGGGGCGTACTCACCGGTCCTGATCTTTTCGGCCAGTCGGTCAGCGAGTTCTCGCCACTTGGGCGCCATGTAGCACTCCTCTCAACACCGCCAGTGAAACACAGTCCCAGGACTGTTGACAGTCCTGGGACTGTGCGTCATCGTCTTGCTCAACGGCTCGCAGTCCCAGGACAGCGAGCTTCGGAGGGCCTTCTTTGTGCTGCTCCGAAACGCAGGGCGGACACGCTGCAAGGCCGCCCAAAAGCGCCCGGAGGGCCCCGTGACACGGGTTCGAAGGAAGTGCCCGGTGCTTGAGAACTCAACAGCGTGACGAGGTTGCCGCCTCCTCCAATAAGGCGGCCGGCGCGGCACAGGACCGCGCATCTGCACGACCTCAACCTCTTCTGCAGCACCTCGTGTGCTGCGGCCGGTTGCCTCCGCTGCTCGTCTCGTACGAGCAGCGCCGAGGGGAGCCGGAAGTCGGTTCTACGGCCGCGGCCCCGGTGGGCGAACACCGGGGCCGCTCTGCTGGGCCGTTCCTCTGTGGAAGGGATCCACGACCCATGAAGCACAGCATGACACTCCGGATGGTGGCTGCTGCTGACCTGGCCGGCGGGGAGCCGTCGGCCGCCGAGTTGGACGCGATCGAGGCCGAGATGCCGCTGATCGCGGCCGAGGTCGAGCTGCTGGACGCGCAGATCACGGTGCTGGACCGGGTACCGTCCGAGCTGGACGCCCGCCGCCTGCGCCGCGCTCGCCGCCGGGTGCTGGCCGCCCGCCGGGCGCTGGCCAACCAGGGCATCGCCGGTTCGCCGGAGGTGGCCTGATGGCCGGCACGTTCACTGCGCAGTTGGCCACCCGCGGCGGCCGGTGGCACCTGTACGTCGCCCTGCCGGGCACCGGGGAGCGGTGGCCGGAGCACGACTTCGGCCCCCGGACCACGGTGCCCACCTTGGCGGAGCGTTCACGCGCCCTGAACGCGCTGGGCTACACGCTCACCGACGACGCCGAATGGACGTGGGTGGAGGACAGCGAGACCCCCGGTGACCCCGCCTCGCCGGTGCTGCTGATCGCCGCGACCAGGGTGCGGGAGGCGGCCCGGTGAACAGCGTTCAGATCCGTTCAGCCGAGCGTGCCCTGTCGGTGGGGACGTGGCTGATCGTGGCCGGAGCGATGCTCTACTCCATCCTCACCGTCACCCCGCTCATGGCCCAGCACACCCCGCCCGGGTGGGGCTGGACCGCGCCGATCCTGCCGCTGGTGGTGGACGCCGCGGTCGTCATCGTGGTCCGCCTGGACGCCGTGCTGGCCCGCCTGGGCGGGCACGGCGGGCGGTGGCCGGTGGTGCTGCGGTGGCTGACCGGCGCCATGACCCTGGCGCTGAACGTGGCCGACTCCGCGTTGAAGAAGGACTTGGTGGGGGTGGCAGTGCATGCGGTGGCGCCGCTGCTGCTGATCGTCACCGCCGAGACCGGGCTGGCCTACCGCCGCGCCATCGCCGCCGCCCAGGAAGCGCAGGAGGCCCGGCAGCAGGCCGAGCGGATCGAGCGGGAGCAGGCGGCCCGCGAGCGCGAGGAGGCGGCCGAGCGGCGGGCCCGGGAGGAGCGCGAGCACGCCGCCCTGCTCGCCCGTGAACAGCGTGAACACGAGGCCCGTCTCGCCCGCGAGCAGGCCGAGCGGGAGGAGCGGGCCCGGCGGGAGGAGCGGGAGGTTCGTGAACGCGCGCAGCGCGAACGTGAACAGGCTCAGCGGGAGCGTGAACGCCGCGAGCGGGAGGCGGCCGAGCGCCGTGAAGCCGAGCGTCGGGAGCGGGAAGCCGCAGTCCGCCGGGAGCAGGCCGAGCGGGCCGAGCGGGAGCGCCGTGAACGCGCCGCGCTGCTGGCCGGTGGGCCCGTGAACGAGAAGCTGCCTGAGGAGCGGGCCCGCCGGATCGTGCACGCCGCGTTCGTCGAAGGGATGCCGGTGCGGGCTGCGGTCGAGCTGTGCGGCTGGTCGATCGGCTGGGTCTCCGCCCGCTACCAGGAGCTGCGCGACCAGGCTGCCCCGGCCAGCGGTGCGCGGCCGGTCAACGGCACCGCGCTGGCCGGTAGGCCCTGATACGGCTTCACGGCCTGCCGCCCACCTTGCTCGGTATGCGCGCGCCCGGCACCTTCCCCCAACGCGCTGCGCCCCGGCTAAGGGCTGATGTTGTCCAGGAATTCCATGACCGCCTTCAGCATGCGGTTCCAGCGGCGGTGCGCCTTGCTGCAGTAACGCCGTCTGCGCCAACGGCTCCGCGGTTGCGGTACCGGCTCGCCGCACAACGCACACGGCCGCACCCGTGTTGCTGGTCCCCCACCCATGCCGCCCACCGTAGCGGCCCTTCTGCCGGGGCCGACCGCCCACCTTCCACAGCACGCGGTCGGCCCCGCCCTCCCAAAACAAGGAGTGCACTCAGCATGACCGACACCACTCTCACACCGGTAGCGGGCCCCGAGGCCCCGCCGGACGCACCGCCGCCGCAGCAGCAGGTACCCGAGCAGCCGGTGCCTCCGTCGGCCGCCGAGGTGGGCCACACGCCCGGCGGCTGGCCGGTCGTTCCGCTCGCGGTGACCGGTACGAACACCACCGCCACCCTGCTCGGGGCCGCTGCGCTGGTCGGCGGGCCGGCGGCGCTGGCCGTTGCCGCCACGTGCGCGGTCGTCGTCGGCACGGCCGCTGCCGCGCGTACCCGGCGCGGCCGGCGCGGTACGGCGCGGGCCGCCCGCACCAACACCGCCCGTACGGCGGGCGGAGCGGCACCGGGGCCACGCGGTGCCCGCAGGGGCGGGACCGGTCGGGTGCCGCTGCAGAAGCGGCCGACCAGCCTGAGCAAGAGGAACGGCGCGGGCCGCAGGGCCGGTACGGCGGGCACGACCGGTGCCCGCGGCAAGGCCGCCCGCCGGGCTGCCGGTTCGGGCCGGGCCGGGGCGCTGCCCAGGGTCCGCACGGCATCCGCCAGTGCCGGCACCCGGCCGGGTCGGGCCGGTGGGCGGATGGCCCAGGCGCGAGCGGTGCGGGAGGCGGCCCGTGCGTCGGCCCCGACGCGGGCTGCACGGCGGGCGGAGACGACCGGGGCGCGCCGCGCGGTGGCCGATGCCCGCCGCGCTGCGAAGCACCAGTCCCGCACCGCCTCCCTGGACCGCAGGGGACCGGTCGGACGGACCGCGGCCAAAGCGCTGGGCGCAACGAGCGCGGCCCGCCGGAAGG
>NZ_JBKJFM010000061.1:0-31415 GCF_046614825.1 Streptomyces nanhaiensis | reverse complement strand
GGGGGGGCGGTCGGCGGGGGGGGACGGGGGCAGCAGGGGGGTGAGGTGGCACGCGGCGGCGCAGGGACCGGAGGGGGTCTGCGGGGCCGCGGCGGCCGGGGCGACGGGCGGGACGGGGACGAACGCGGAGGCGGGGGGCACCAGGACGCCCAGCAGGAGGGCCGCCACCGCCAGCAGGGCCCGGACCGGCGCGGCGCGGAGCACGGCGGACCGCTGGTCCATGCCGCCTCCTCCTCCGCCGTCCTCGGCCGCCCTGCGCCGGCGCCCTCAGGCGCCGCCGGTGCCGTCGCGGCACCGCCGGTGCCCGCCCGCATCCTCCCGCATCCCCGGCGTGCGCGGAACCGGGATCAGGGCTCGATCAGCCCCGCGCGGATCGCGTAGCGGGTCAGCTCCAGGCGGTCGCGCAGCCCGAGCTTGTGCAGCATGTTCGCACGGTGCCTCTCCACCGTCTTGACGCTGATGACCAGTGTCTCGGCGATCTCCTTCGAGGAGTGGCCCTCGGCGACCAGTTTGAGCACCTCCTCCTCCCGTGCGGTGAGCACCCGTTCGGGTACGTCCCCGCCCTGCCGGACGCGGTCGAGGTAACTGCGGATCAGCGCGGTGACCGCACCCGGGTAGAGGAACGGCTCGCCGCGCATCGCCGCCCGGCACGCCTCCACCAGGTCCCGGTCGGCCACCGACTTCAGCACGTATCCCGAGGCCCCTGCCTTGAGCGCCTCGAAGAGGTACTGCTCGTTGTCGTACATCGACAGGATCAGGATGCGCAGGCCGGGATGGCGGGCGGACAGCTCCCGGGCCGCCTGCAGACCGGTCATACGGGGCATGGCGACGTCGAGGACGGCCAGGTCGGCGGGGTGCTCGCGGGCCGCGGCGACGGCCTCGGCACCGTCGCCGGCCTCGGCGACGACGCTCAGGTCCGGTTCGCCGTCGAGGATGAGCCGCACCCCGCGGCGCACCAGCGCGTGGTCGTCGGCGAGCAGGATGCGGGTGACGGCGGGCTCGGGCGCGTTCACGCGGCCGCCTCCTCTCCGGTCGTGTCCATGGCGTCGGCCGTGGTCGTGCCGCCGGCCGGCGGTGCCGCGCACGGGGGCCCGCCGTCCACGGGCACCGCCAGGCGTACCCGGGTGCCACCCTCCGGCGCCGGGCCGATGTCCAGGTCCGCGCCGACGAGCAGCGCGCGCTCCCGCATGCCGCGGATCCCGGCGCCCTCCCGGGCGGAGCCGATGCCCCGGCCGTCGTCGCGCACGCTCAGCACCACCCCGCCGGCGGTGCGCCGCAGCCGCAGCTCGACGCTGTCGGCACCGGCGTGGCGGGCGGCGTTGGTCAGGCTCTCCTGGGCGACGCGGTACAGCACCAGCTCCCGCTCGCCGTCCAGCGGCGGCAGCCCGCCGTCGAAGCGGCGGCGCACCGTCAGCCCGGTGTGGGTGGAGTAGTCGGCGGCCAGCGCGGTGAGGGCGCTGACCAGTCCGAGGTCCTCCAGCACGCCGGGGCGCAGCCTGCGCGCCAGCCGCCGCACCTCGTCCAGGCTGCCGCGGGTGGTCTCCTGGGCGTGCTGGAGCTCGGCGCGCAGCTCCTCGTCCGGGGTGCGGTCGGCCGCCCGCTTCAGCTCCAGCAGCACGGCCGTCATGCTCTGGCCGACCTCGTCGTGGAGCTCCTGGGCGATGCGGCGGCGCTCGGCCTCCTGCGCGGACAGCACCCGGGCGCTGCTGGCGGCCCGCTCGGCCTCCAGCCGGTCGAGCATGTCGTTGAAGGTGCGGATCAGATCGGCCACCCCGCCGTGCCCGGCCACCGGCAGCCGGTGGCCGGGCCTGAGCAGGTCGACCTCGGTCATCAGCCGGGTCAGCCGCTCCAGCGGCGCCAGGCCGACGCGCAGCAGGGCGGCGTTGGCCACCAGCATCACGGCCAGGCCGGTGACCAGGACGACGGCCTCGGTGAGCAGCACCGGCACCGAGACGGTCACCGGCGCCCACAGCAGCAGCGCCGTGGCCGCACCGAGCACCAGGGCGTTGAGCCCGAAGATCCGCCAGAACAGGGACACGGCGTGCACTTCCTCCTCGATCACCTGCGTCCCCACCACTATCCGCCACCGGCGCGGTCCGGCCGGCCTCGCCCGGCCCTCCCCGGCCAGCCTGCCGCGGCGGGGCGGGCCGGTCGATCGGTGGCACGGGCCATCCCCTCCGGGTCCGGCCCCTCTCCCCCATCCGGTGCGTGCAGCCCTCCCCCACCCCGGAATGGGTGACACCACCGATGGACCGCGCGCGGCACGCCGTCCATGGTGGGAGCGCAGGGGCGCGTGGCCCCTCCTCGGGGACGGGCCGCGCGCCCTCCCGTATGCCACCGGTCTCCGTAACCCTCACCCTCGGCACGGAAGGAACACGACCGCGATGACGATCGACGCGGGCCGCTCCGCGGACCCTCCCGAACGCCTCCGGGCGCACGACGTGCGCCTGCGCCTGGAACACGAGCGCGACTCCCGCCTCTCCCAGCTCGACGCCGTCGAGGAGGCCGCGGACCAGGCGTCCGCGGACCTGCTGGCCGTCCGGACGGACGCCGTACGCCGGGTGCTGGTGGAGATCGACCTGGCGTTCGCCCGGCTGGAGAACGGCACCTACGGGATCTGCGAGGGCTGCGGCAGCGCCATCCCCGCCGAGCGGCTGGAGATCCTGCCGTACGCGAGCCGCTGCGTCGGCTGCCAGCAGCGCACCATCTGACGGCACGGGGGCGCCGGTGCGCGGACACCGTACGCCCGCGCCTCATGCCCGCGCCCCCGTGATCCCCGCCCCCGCGTACCACCCGCGCCCGCAGAGGACGTGACGCATTGAACGACCAGGCCGCCGGCGTCCACGACGCCGCCCTCACCCAACGGGAACTGGCCGCGCTGCGCGAGGACCTGGAGGAGCAGCGCCGCTTCCGCCTCGACCAGTTGAGGGAGTTCGGCCGCCAACGGCCCGTCTCCCCCGCCGTCCCCCGGCCAGCGCCCGCCCGGGCCGACACGGCACGGGCCGACACTGCGCGGACCGACACGGCACGGGCCGAGATCGACGCCCGGCTCGCGGAGTCCGCCCGGATGGTGCTGGCGGACGTGGAGGCCGCCCTGGAGCGGATGGACCGGGGCGGCTACGGACGCTGCCTGCTGTGCTCCCGCCCCATCCCCGCGCGGATGCTGGAGATCGTCCCGCAGACCCGGTACTGCGCGCACTGCCGGCGGGCCGGAGAGACGCGGCGCTGACACCCGGGGGCGCCGCCCCTCCACCTCCCGTACGAGACGGCGGGGACCGCGGCCTCCGCCGCGATCCCCGCCGGGTTCGGTCCGGCCCGGTCCAGCCCGTCCGGCCCGGTTCAGCCGAGCGCCTGCGCCAGATCCGCCACCAGGTCGTCGGCGGCCTCGATGCCGACCGACAGGCGCACCAGGTCCGAGGGCACCTCCAGCGCCGAGCCCGCCGCCGAGGCGTGCGTCATCCGGCCCGGGTGCTCGATCAGGGACTCCACACCGCCCAGCGACTCCCCGAGCGTGAACAGCTCCGCCCGGTTGCACACCTCGACCGCCGCCTCCTCGCCCCCGGCGACCCGGAAGGAGACCATGCCGCCGAAGTCGCGCATCTGCTTGGCCGCCACCTCGTGCCCGGGGTGCGTCTCCAGCCCCGGGTAGTACACCTGGACGACCTTGGGGTGGGAGGCGAGCAGTTCGACGACCCGCGCGGCGTTGGCGCAGTGCCGGTCCATGCGCACCGCCAGCGTCTTGACACCGCGCATCACCAGCCAGGAGTCGAACGGCCCGGCGATGGCCCCCATCGCGTTCTGGTGGAAGGCCAGTTCGTCGCCCAGCCCGGTGTCGGCGGTGATCAGCGCACCGCCGACCACGTCGGAGTGGCCGCCCATGTACTTGGTCGTGGAGTGCACCACCACGTCCGCGCCGAGCGCCAGCGGCTGCTGGAGGTAGGGGCTGGCGAAGGTGTTGTCCACCACCAGGCGGGCGCCCCCCGTACGGGCCACGTCGGCCAGCGCCGCGATGTCGGCGATGCCCAGCAGCGGGTTGGACGGGGTCTCCACCCACACCGCCTTCGTACGCGGGCGCAGCGCGGCACGCACGGCCGCCGGATCGGAGGAGTCCGCCACGTCCCATTCCACGCCCCACCGCTCGGCGACCTTCGCGAAGAGCCGGAAGGTGCCGCCGTAGGCGTCGTTCGGGATGACGACGTGGTCACCGGGGGTGAGCAGGGTCCTCAACAGGCAGTCCTCGGCGGCCAGTCCGGAGGCGAAGGCCAGCCCGCGCCGACCGCCCTCCAGCGCGGCGAGGTTCTCCTCCAGGGCGCTGCGGGTCGGGTTGGCACTGCGGCTGTACTCGTAGCCGCCGCGCAGGCCCCCCACCCCGTCCTGTTTGAACGTGGAGACCTGGTGGATCGGTGGCACCACCGCCCCGGTCGCGGCGTCGGGCTCCTGCCCGGCGTGGATGGCGAGGGTCTCGAAGTGCTGCGCCGGGGTCCGCGCGGTGTTCCGCGCCTCGTCCCGTGCTGCGTGCTCGTCACTCATGGCCACGAGCCTAGTGCCGCGGGCCGTACGGTGGGGGTATGGAAGCCCTGCTGTTCCTCATCGCCATCGCCGCCGTCGTCGGGCTGCTGATCGTGCCCGCGGTCCGCCGCCGCCGGGAGCTGAACGGCTCCGGGGGCTCCTCTCCCGGGGTCCGGGCCGCCGGCGATCCGGACCGCTACGGCCTCGTACCGCCGGAACGGCTCGACGTGAGGCTGCCGGGCCCCGACCCGGAGCTGGTCGAGGCACTGGAGGAGACCCAGCGGACCCAGGACTGGCAGCCCGTCGCCCGGCTGCTCGCCCTGACCGGCGACGACTGGGAGCTGCGCTGGCAGCGCGTGCAGTCGCTGGCGGGCGCCGCGGCCGTGGAGCTGGCGCGCTCGCGCACCGCCCCCGCGTCCCCCGAGGCCCCGGCCGGCCAGGCCCCCCCGGCCGACCAGCCCCCCTCCCTCAGCAAGGAGCAGCCGCCGGCCCCCGCGCCCGCCCCGGACGCGCGCTGGCTGCGGAACTGGCGCACCGCCTCCCCCCGCGACACCGGCTGCGCGCAGGTGTACGCGCAGTTCCTGGTCTGGCAGGCGCTGGGCGACACCGGCTCGGCCGACCGGCGGATCATCCTGGAGGAGGCCCGCGAGATCGCCCGCGAGGCGATCCGGCTCGCACCGGCCGACCCCACCGCGTACATCACCGACCTGTTCGCCGCCCGCGCCCTGGGCGTGCGCCGCCCCGAGTTCGAGGAGCGGTGGGAAGAAGTGCGCAGGCGCGCGCCGCACCACATGGGCGCGCACCTGGTGGCGCTGCCGTACTGGTCCGCCAAGGGCCACGGTTCCAAGGAGGACGCCTACGCCTTCGCGCAGCGCGCCGCGGGCGAGGCCCCCGAGGGAAGCCTGCTGCCGGCCCTGCCGCTGTTCGCGGTCTACGACCACCTGCCCGAGGCCAACATGGTGCGCGGCCTCTACCGGAGCGCGGTGGTGGAGCAGGCGATCGAGGGCGCGCGGTACGCCCTGCACCACGCCCCCGCGGACCACCCCGTCGCCCCGCACGTGCGCCATCTGCTGCTGTGCTTCCTGGTGCGCGCCGAGCGGTACGCGGAGGCCGTGGAACAGGTGCGGGCCGTCGATGGTTATGTCGGTGCGCTGCCCTGGGTCGACGGCGGCGACCCGGCGGCGGAGTACGCGGCGTACCGCGCCCTGGCGGTCGCCGGCTACGAGAGCCTGGGCGGCGACGCCGCGCACACCCCGCCGGCGCACTGAGACGCAGGAGCGGCGTACGGCGGACGACACACTCCGTACGCCGCCCGAGGCGGCACCGGGCCCACCGGGCCCGCCGAGGCCACGAGGAGAGTTGAGCATGCTGTTCGGCCACTTCAAGAAGTCCCTCCCGACGGCGGAGGAGGCCCTCAAGGGCCGCCCGGAGCGTCCCTACACCGTCCCCGCGACCCACACCGTCCTGGGCAACCCCCTGCTGGGCCCCTACCCGGAGGGGCTGGAGACCGCCGACTTCGGCCTGGGCTGCTTCTGGGGGGCGGAGCGGAAGTTCTGGCAGACCGGCGGGGTGTGGACCACCCTGGCGGGCTACCAGGGCGGTCACACCGAGAACCCGACGTACGAGGAGGTCTGCTCGGGCCTGACCGGCCACACCGAGGCCGTCCGCGTCGTCTTCGACCCCTCGAAGGTCACCTACGAGGAGCTGCTGCGGGTCTTCTGGGAGTCCCACGACCCCACCCAGGGCTTCCGCCAGGGCAACGACGTGGGCACCCAGTACCGCTCGGCGGTCTACACCCACTCCCCGGAGCAGGAGGCCGCGGCGAAGGCGTCCCGCGACTCCTACCAGGCCGTCCTGACCTCCTCCGGCTACGGCGAGATCACCACGGAGATCCTCCCCGCCGGGCCCTTCTACCCTGCCGAGGCCTACCACCAGCAGTACCTCGACAAGAACCCCGGCGGCTACTGCGGCATCGGCGGCACGGGCGTCAAGCTGGATGCCCCGTCCGAGACGAACTGGGGCCGCTCCTGCCCCACCGGTATCGCCCCGGCCGGGGAGTGACCGGGTAGCGCGGGGCCGCGGGTCGTTACTCGGCGATTCGGTCCGGGGCTCCGAGGTCCCTGCGCATCACCCGGCGTAGCTCGGCGATGGCGGCGTCGTAGGCGTCCTCCGGTCGCGCATAGGCCGGGCTCGCCGCATCGGCTCCTTCCAGGATGCGGTCCCCGGTGTTCCGAAGGAGCCTGAACGCGGCGCCGGAGGCATCGATGACGTCCTTCGGCGCGAGGATGGCCAACTGGTGGCGGAGTTCGTACGCGCCGGGCGCGAGGAACAGTTCCCGCACCCGGCGCTTCCGTTCCTCCCCCGACAGGGGAGCGTCGTCGGCGGCCTCGTTGAGGGCGGTCATGACGCGTGAGAGTGCGGCGGAGTGCTCCGCATACAACTGCCGACGTGTCTCCAGCGCACGGTCCGCCCGCTCACGCCGCCACCGGAGCCGGTCGGCGAGCAGTGTCGCCCCGACACCGATCACCGCGCCCAGAGCCGTGCTGACAGGTGATATCCACTCACGGCGAAGGAGCCTAGATGATCGATTCCAAGAGGTCAGTGGTCGTAGGCGGTCAGTGAGCGTAGGACGGGCTGGCTGGTGTGGTCGTTGCGCCAGACCGCGGCCGCCAGTGCGAGGATGCGTTGCATGACGCGGGCGACCACGCCGCCCGGTGTGCGGCCTCGGTGCTGTTCGAGGTCAAGCCGGCCCTTGAAGGTCTCGTTGACCGACTCGATGACCTGCCGCAACGGCTTGAACGGGGGAGCCCCGGCCCGCTCCGGCTCGTCCTTGCGGGCCGGCCTCAGCAGCCGGATGTCCTGCTCGGCCAACTGGTGCTCGAAGGCGCGGCCGAAGTAATTCCTGTCGCCAATCAGCGTCTGCCCGGCCCGGGCGGCGACCAGTTCCGGTTCGGCGGCAAGCAGGTCCAGCAGGGTCTCGCGTTCGCCGGCCTTGGCCCCGGTCGGGGCGAAGGCGATGGGCAGGCCCTGCAGGGTGCACACCAGGTGCAGGCGCAGGCCCCAGAAGAAGCGGCTGTGGCTGGCGCAGCAGCCGTACTCGGCCCATCCGGCCAGGTCGGAGCGCTTGACGGTCTCGCGGGAGCGTCCGCAGTCCACCGGCGTGGAGTCCACGATCCACACGTCATCACCCCATCACAGAGGTGTCGGTTGCCAGCAGCCGGGTGACCCGCCGCAGCAGCTCGGTGGCCTTGCGCAGGCGCTTGTCGCAGCCGGGCTGCTGGGGCAGGCAGGGGAAGAGGTGCCGCAGGTGGGCGCGGGCGTGGCGGAGCCACTTGGCCTCGGAGGTGAAACCCAGCATGGCCTGCATCATCGCGAGCGTGACCAGCTCGGCATCGGTCAGTTGCGGCACGATCCCGACCGCCGGACGCCAGGGCGCCAGGTGCGATGAGTCCTTCAGCAGGTCGTCGGTCCTCACCTGGAGTGCGGTGGCGAGGGAGTCCGACCCTGTCTCCGCACGCTGACGTTGGACCCCCTCCTTCCAGTCCCGCGGGCAGTTCTCCGGAACGGATCAGCACGTGGAGACAGGTGGCTACCGCGGACTCAGGCGCCCACGGTCCCGTCGACACCTTCACGCAGAAAGTCCGCATGCCCGTTGTGGCGGCCGTACTCCAGGAGCACGTGCATCATCACCATCCGCAGCGATACCTCCTCACCCCATCGTGGCTGATACCCGGCCTGGTCCAGGGACTTGGCCTCCCGCTCGATACGGCGCGAGGTCTCTACCTCGGCCTCCCAGGCTACGAAAGCCTCGTCCCTGGTCGACTCGCTCGCGTCGTACGCCGCCTGGAAGTCGATCTTGTCGGACCAGACCATGGGTGCGTCGTGGTCCTCGAACACCCGGCGGAACCAAGCACGCTCCACCTCCGCCATGTGCCGCACCAGACCGAGCAGCGAAAGCGTGGACGGTGGCATCGACTGCTGTCGCAGCTCCTCGTCGGTGAGTCCTTCGCACTTCATGGCGAGGGTTGCGCGGTGGTAGTCGAGGAAAGCCCGCAGCATGTCGCGTTCGCTGCCAAAGCTGGGCGGTCCTATGCGGTTGTCGCTGGTCACTGGTTGTGCTCCTCATCCGTGCCTGCGTTGAGAGCCAGTATCTACTCCCGTCGGCTGTCCCAGACGAGGGCCGTCAACCGGACCTGATTGTTCCCGCGGAGATCGCCGACCACAGGAACCAGAAAGGCTCATTGGACCCCGCAGCCGCAACCACCCCTTGGAATCGGTCATCTAGGGTGCCCTCCCGGCTCAGGTACGGGAAACGAGCATCCTCGGCTTCTGTACGTCCCTGCCCGCGTCCCTGGTCGGCCCAGAGCCCTCCCCTGCCTCAGGAGAATCACGGCTCAGTCGGCACGACACCCGGGCCGCCGAAGTACTCAGGTATGGAGACCCGCTGTCGGCAGGGGATCGATGAACACGGCCAGGTAGCGGAACTCCCCCATGGTCCCGTCCTGCTGCGAGTACGGCTGCCAGTCGAGGGGATACGTCCCCCGTAGGCTGCACGTGTTCGGCTCGTGAGTTCCCTCGGCCCACAGCAGCGTGCCGCTGAGCACCACCCCTTGGTGGATCCTGAACTCACGATCCCTGGTGCGCCTGCTCTGAGGCCGTGGCGGTGTCCACAGCAACGGCTCATTGGTCAGGATGAACGCCAGGCCGTTCTGGTCGCGTTGAGTGCAGAAGCGCTCCAGCCTGGCCATGTCCCGCACGAAGTGCAGTCGAGCGAGATCGGCAGCCCCATGTGACCTCAGTGCGTATTCCTCTCCAAGAGGGCCGGCCTCGCCTGTCCACTCCCTGGTGACGTATTTGAACTCGACAGCAGTGGAAGCCGAAGACCCGATGCACAGGAGGTCCAGATACTCGGGCCTTCCTGACGAGCGCTGAGGCACCTCGAGCCTGGAGCGCACGCCGGGTGCCAGCTCCCACAGGACCCGAGCGAAGCTGTGCTGGAGGTCCGCCTCGGAGTGGAACACCGGCCTGTCCCGGCAGAGCCGCGCCATGACGTCATCGAGCGACACCTGCCCGGCGATGTTCGCGCTGCCATCCATCGATGCCATGTTCACGACGCCATTGAAGTCCCTTGCGAGCAGAACCCTCAAGCCGTACAACCGCCTTCCGGCGACGACCAGACTGTTGGGCCCGGGCGCGTCGGGGTCGTCGTAGTACTCGGTCCGCGTCATGCCTCACCACACGGATGGTAGGTACGGCCCGGACGTGTGAGTACCACCGCGAACGCCATCGGCACGCGGCGAAAGGGGACTTGGCCCGGTGGAAGGACCATTGGTCGGGGTTCCGCCCGACTGTTCACGACCGCTGGTGCAAGCGGAACAGCTCGGGCGACGGGCACGCCTCCAGCGGCTCGCCAGGCCGGTCGACCCATTTCCACCAGAGGCGCCGGCCGGCACAGCTCCACAGCGACCGGCAGGCTCTCCGGCCGTCGTCCTGCCGTCCGGAGAGCACGGAGCCGCCGGATCTCATGGGTCGGCCGCACTCGGGGCAGGCCGGAGCCTCGATGGTCACGCGGCGCACCATAGCGAAGCGCAGCCTACGGCTCCCGCCTCTCCTCGACATGTCGGAAGTGTGCGCCGTGATGGGGCCATGCGGTCCGTTCCCGAAGACCCCGGCTCGCTTCCCGCGGACAACGTTCCGGCGCTGCGCGGGCCCGCCGGAGAGCGCGGTTGTCCGCCCTGACCGCGACGGTGGCCGGGCAAGAGTTGCGGAACCGGGCGACCGCCGCCTGCCTGGCGGAATACGAGAGTGAGCACGGCTCGTTCACCGGGGCCGAACTGCGCGCCGCGGCCGACGCGTGGGACCGGGCCGAGCAGTTGGAGGATCGGTGGCGCGGGCGGATGAGGCCCGCCATGGCGGAGGGCCCGGCCAGGACGTAGGGCGCGGGCGCCGGAGCGGACGCGGCGTTCCCGGTGCTCAGGGGGTGTCGGGAGCGGGCTCGCCGGGGAGGTCGGCCAGTTCGGCCAGGTCCCGTCCGTCGGAGTCCAGCCAGTACCTGGGGCCGGAGGCGTAGCCGGGCCGGTTCCCCGTCAGCTGCTCGACCATCTCCTTCACCAGCGACGTCGGCGCGTAGCACTGGCCGTCGTACTCCCATCGCAGGGGGCGGCTGCGGTCGCCGGTCCAGGTGGCGCGGCCGCGCCTGGGGTCCTCGGCGACCCACCTCTCGATCTCGTTGTTGTCCCAGGCCATGGACTCCGGAAAGGCGCGGAAGCGGAGTGTCTGGCCGGGCTCGACCGAGCCGTTGTCGATGATGCGCAGCACCGCCTTGCGGTTGCGGGTGCTGTTCGCGGCGCGCTGCGCCGTCTCGGCCTTCTCGGCACGGGCGGGAACCACGGTGAACTCCTCCAGCCCCGGTACCGGGTAGAGCACCGAGGTCGTCATCACGTGTGTCCCCCCGCTCGCCCAGAGCCGGAACTGGACCAGCTTGACGTCGATCCCCATCTCGTTCAGCCATACGGCCGACGAGGTCACCTGCTTCGGAAAGGAGCGGGCGACCAGCACGATCCGGGGCTGCTTGAGCAGTGCGACGTCCAGTTCGTCGCCGCAGTGCGCCCGGATGGCCTGCAGTGCTTTCGGGATGTCGTGCTCCTCACCGGAACGCCGCAGGAAGTCCGCGTGGATGCGGGCGAGGTCCTCCTCGGTGAAGCGGGACACCATGGCCGCGTAGGTGATGGCCTGCAGGTGCACGTCGTCCGGGGCGTCGTCGCGTTTCAGCTCGATGACGACGAGGTGCCCCTCGGAGTCGAGGGCCAGCAGGTCCAGCCGGTCGCGGACCCTGTCACCGCCCGGCGTGGCCCACTTGTCGTACTCCTCGGTCAGGATGAGCAGGCCCGGTTCGATGAGGGAGGGATCGGCGATGATCCACTTCTGCAGATCGGCCCGCTCCCGCAGTCCCAGGTCGGCCAACCGGGCCTCCTCCGCCTTGACAGGCTGTGCCGCGTCGATGATCGACACCCGTTCAATCGCCATACCGGTTCCCAGGGTTGCCGTTCGCCTCGCGCTGCTCGGGAAGTCTAGGAAGGAACCGCGGTCCGCCGAAAGCGCCCGACGAGCGGGGCCGGAGCCGCCGACGGCCTGCCGGAGACCGACGGTGCAGGCGGGAAATGGCGATCTCGCAGGTGGAAGGCCGCCGGGGAGGACGCCGGGCCCGGGAGAGGTGTGCTGTCCGTACGCCGGAGCGGGCCCGGGGGGCGCGGGCCGGTCGTATCGTCCTATGCTGCGCGCAGTCATGGCGGTGCGGCCGTCCGGAAGCGGGTTCACGCCGTCCGAGCGCCGGGGTCCGCCGGTTCCCCGAAGGTTCTGAGCGACACCAAGGAGACTTCCAGTGCTCTCACGGGACGAAGCCATCGGTTCGGCACGCCGGTTCCTCGACGAGGCTTTCCCCGAGGGGGAGTTCACGATCGTCGTGCAGCCCGAGCTGACGCAGGAGCATCCGGTGGCATGGGCGGTGCGGTTCGACTCGCAGGAGCACATCGACACCGGGAACATGGCGCTGGCGCCCTTCGTCCGCGTGGTGGTCGTGCCCAAGGACGGCAGCGGGCCGCACTTCCCCCCGACCCACCAGCCGCTGGGCGAGTACCTGGGGGAGCTGGCCAGGGACACCTACACCACCGGCGCCTGACGGACGGCCGCCCCGGAGCCGCTCCGCCCGGTACCGGGCGGAGCGGCCCGGGCGCCGGTGCCCGGGCTCACGGCACGTCCTCGTCCGTCGCCGTCACGCAGGCGCGGGGCCGGCGGGGCCTGCCCTCCATCGCGTCGGCGTCCACGCACGCCGTCAGCTCGAACTCCCCGGAGGCGGGGACCATCCGCGTGTAGGCGTCGTGCCCGAACTCCACGTTGTCCACCGCCACCTTGTCGTCGGCGGTGGTGATCCGCACCCTGTCGCCGATCGCGGCCTGGCGGATCCGCCCCCACGCCGCCTCGCAGACGGTGCTGTACCTGATCTGCAGGCTCACCGGTTCCGTCCGCTCCGCCAGGGTGACCACCTCCGTGTCGCAGCCCGGTTCCTTGGGGTCCAGGTGGAGGCAGGTCGCCCCGGAGCAGCTCTCGCTCGGGACCGGTATCTGCTTGCCGTCGGCGGGAGGCGTCACCGCCTTCGGCGCGTCGTCTCCCCAGACCTTCTCCACGACCACCGGGGTGAGGGCGCCCAGCAGGGTGATCAGGAGCGCTCCCATCAGCGTCTGCGGGCTGTGCCGGGAGGCCCGGCCCGCCAGTCTGCGCCACCATGGCCGCCGGGCGGGCGGGTCCCCGGGGGCGCCGGGTTCGGGCGGGGCGGTGTCCGGCGCTCCATCGTCCGGGGAGCGCGACTCGTCGCGGTCGGTCACGCCGTCTCTCCTCTCGTGTGCGTGCGGTGCGGGGGCACAACGTGGTTTTTCCCGCACCGTTCGTCACCGAGGGAGAACGGCGGGTCACTTTCGGCCAAATATCCTCCGCCCGGAGCGGACGCGCGTGTGGGCCGCCCGCATGCGGCGGGCGGCCCACACCGGGCGGGGCCGTGTGACAGGCTCAGGCCGAGACGGTCTGGAACTCGCGCACGAACGCCTGGGTGAACGCCTTGAGGTCGTCCGGCTTGCGGCTGCTGATCAGGGTGTTCGGTCCTTCGGTGCAGACGGAGACCTGCTCGTCGACCCAGTTGGCGCCGGCGTTGCGCAGATCGGTCTGCAGACTCGGCCAGGAGGTGATCTTCCTGCCGCGCACCACGTCCGCCTCGATCAGCGTCCACGGGCCGTGGCAGATGACCGCCACGGGCTTGCCGGTCTGGAAGAACTCCCGGACGAAGGAGACGGCACCGTCGTCCATCCTCAGGAAGTCCGGGTTGGCGACGCCGCCGGGCAGCACCAGCCCGTCGTAGTCCTCGACCGCGGCCTGGCCGACCTGCTTGTCCACCTCGAAGGTGTCGGCCTTGTCGAGGTGGTCGAACGCCTGGATCCGCCCGCCGGTGGTGGACAGCAGGCTCGGGGTGCCCCCGGCGTCGATCACGGCCTGCCACGGTTCGGTCAGCTCTACCTGCTCCACACCCTCGGGGGCGACGAGAAAGGCGACCTTCACTTCTGCCACGTCCTTTCGGCAGCTCGGGTCCTCGGTACATGCTGCGTACTCCCCCGTACTCGGGTACGGGTTTCCGCCGGAAGCCGTCCTATGCCGCTTTCCTTGTCTTTTCGGGCGGAACGTTCCCGTTCTCCGGCCGGGAACGCGGACGGCCCGCCGGAGCGGATGCTCCGGCGGGCCGCCGCCCGTGCCGCGGGCCGCCCCGTCATGGGCGGGCCCGGTGGCTCATGGGCACGGTGTCGCCCGGGTGACCGCGGGGGTCACCTGGTGCGGTAGGCGTTGACGATCGTCTGGGACAGGGTGTTGCCCTTGATGTCCTTCACGTTCGCCTTGAAGGAGACCGTCCCCTTCCTTCCGGGGTTCTTGAAGGTGATCTTCCCCTTCTTGACGGTGGTCTTCTTCCAGTTCTTGCCGCCGTCGAAGGAGACGTGGACGGTCAGCGACTTCAGGTTCCTGCCCGCGGCCGATCCCTGGACGGTGACCGGTACCGGCATGGTGGCCTTCGCCTTGGCCGTGCCGTCCAGGGCCAGCTTGGGCGTGAAGCGCACCGCCGTCGCCGGGAGGCGGGTCTCCTGCGAGGTGCGGGCCGAGGTGAAGGTGTAGGAGGCGCTCACCTTGGTGCTCAGCCCGGAGACCTTGCCGCGGCTGAGGGTGGTGACCAGCTTGTACCGCGCCTTGCCCTTGGGGAGGGTGAAGCCGGTGTAGTCGAGGATCTCCTTCTCCTCGGCGTACTTCTCGCCGTTGCGGTACAGGGTCGTCCGCGCCGAGTCGTACAGGCTGTCGCCGGGGTTGCCGGCGCCGTCCGCGAGCGGGTTCACCATGCCGTAGAGGTCGTCGCCGTCGCGGAAGATGCCGTCGTACTCGCCCAGTTGGGGCCCGAAGACGCCGTTGTTGAAGGTGCGCTCGTAGGTCCTGCCCGCGGTGAACTTCCGCTCGTCGGCGTAGTAGCCGGCCTCGAAGTCGCCCTTGGCGTCGAACTGCATGAAGTACTGCGACCACCGGGCGCCCTTGGCCTTGACGTAGACCGTGGTGGTGCGCGGGAGCTTGCGCGCGGCACCGGCGAACGAGCCCGCGTGGGACGGCATGGTGGCCAGGACGCCGAGGCGGCCGGGGACCGAGGCGCCCTGCCGGACGTTCAGCCTGGCCATCTCCGACTTCCCGGTGTGCGTCTTCAGGCCGGTGTAGAAGCCGCCCTCGCGGACGTGGAAGGTGTTGTAGTCGGTGTCCTTGCGGGTCCACACGGTACTGGCGGTCGAGGTGGCCTCGACGCGGCCCGTGCCGCCGACCTGCGCGGTGCGCAGGCCCTGGCCGCCGTCGCCCGTGCCGCCGTAGACGCTGACGAAGCCGTCGTCGCCGAGGGCGCCGGTGTACTCGACGGACAGGTCGGTCTGCTTCGCCTTGCGGTCCGGCACCGTCATCCTCACCTCCTCGGCCTTGCGGGCGTCGAAGGTGAGGGTGGTGGCGCGGTCGAGTTCGACCGCCGGGGCCATGAGCCAGTCGCTGCCCTCGTGCTCCTCCTCCGTGCTGCCCGGCAGGGCGATGTCGGTGGACAGCACGTAGGTGCCCTTGGGCGCCCGGACGGTGGTGGTGCCGTCCTTGCCCGTCAGGTCCTTGAACACGTCGGTCCGGTAGCCGATGAGCATGCTGCTCCACAGGGGGGCGGGCCTGCCGTCGCGGCCGAGGGCGCGCACGGTCAGGTCGTAGGACTCCACCTCGCGGTCGACGGCGCCGGCGGTACGGACGCTCTGGCCGCCTCCGGTCGCGGTGACGGCCACGCTGTATCCGCCGTTCACGCTGCCGCCGAGCCGGGTGTCGGCGGTGATGCCGACCGCGGCGGTACCGCCCGCGGGGACGGTGACCTCGTCGGCGGCCAGGGTGAACATGCCCTTGGGCGCGGCCTTGCCCCGGGGATCGGTGGCGGTGGCGGCCAGGGAGAGGGTGACGTCCTCGGTGCCCAGGTTGCGGTAGGTGATGTCCTTGGTGATCGGCTCGTCGTCGCCGTGCGGCCACTGGGCGGTGCCGAAGGCGATCGACACCGGTTCGGCGACGATCGTCTGCTTCAGCGCCTTGTTCACGTCCGCCCGGCCGGATCCCTGCTGGAAGGCGGAGTAGCCCTTGCCGGGCTTGGTGGAGGCCGTCAGCGCGCCCTTGATCCGCTCACCGGTCCAGTCGGGGTACCGCTGGGCCAGCAGTGCCGCCGCGCCCGCGACGTGCGGGGTGGCCATGGAGGTGCCGGAGATGGAGACGTATCCGTCGGCGACCGGGTCGCCCTCCTGCTCGACGATGCTGCCCTTGGCCGCCGCGGCGCCGATGTCCACGCCGGGGGCGGTCAGGTCGGGCTTGACCGCGCCGTCCCCGGTGCGCGGGCCGATGGAGGAGAAGTCGGCGAGCGCGTCCTGCTTGTCGACGGCGCCGACGGTCAGCGCGGCGTCCGCGCTGCCCGGGCTGGCGATGCTGGAGGCGTAGGGGCCCTCGTTGCCGGCGGCGATGACGAAGAGGGCGCCGCTGTCGCGCGACAGCCGGTTGACTGCGTCCTCCATCGGGTCGATCTCGGGGGTGTCGCCGCCGCCGAGGCTGAGGTTGACCACCTCGGCGCCCTGTGCGACGGCCCACTCCATCCCGGCGATGATCTCGGAGTCGTTGCCGTAGCCGTCGTCGTCGAGGACCTTGGCGTTGAGCAGCTTCGCGCCGGGGGCCACGCCCTTGTACCGGCCCTTGGACTTCGCTCCGGAGCCGGCCGCGATGGAGGCTACGTGGGTGCCGTGCCCGTAGCGGTCCCTGGTGTCCTTGGACGCGGAGAAGTTCTTCTCCGCGGCTATCCGCCCGGCGAAGTCGGGGTGGGCGGTGTCTATGCCGGTGTCGAGGACGGCGATGGTGACGCCCTTGCCGTCGTAGCCGGCCTTCCAGGCCGCCGGGGCGCCGATCTGCGCGGTGCTCCTGTCGAGCGCCGCCTTGCGGATGCCGTCGAGGGAGACGGTGGCGACTCCGGGCGCCGCCGCGAGCTGTCCGGCCGCGGACGGGCGGGTCAGGGCCCTCCACGCCTCGGCGGCCCGGTTCTCGGCCACGGACAGCGCCTCGCCGTTGACGGACCGGAGGGTGGCGCGCACGGTCGGGTCGGCCTCGGCGTGGAGTTCGGCCCTGGCCGCGGGCTTCGCGCCGCGGTAGGTGACGATGACCGGTACGTCGGTGCCGGTCCTTGCGCGGTACTGCTCGCGGCTCAGCTCGGTGACGTCGAACAGCCGCCGGTCGAGCCTGCGTTCGGCGATGAGCCGGGTGACGTCCTGCGGGATCACATAGGTGTGGCCCTTGGTGCGGACGACCCGGACGGGTACGTCCTCGCGTCCTTCGGCGCGGACCATCCCGGTGACCCTGCCGCGCCCGTCCAGCACGACCCGGTCGCCGGTGACGAGGGTGACGGAGCGCCGGCCGCGCTCCGTACGGTCGGTCCGGTCGGCCTCCTGCGGTGAACCCGCCCGGGACGGCTGTGCGTTCGGGACGTCGTTCGAACCGCTCCTCGGGGCGGCGGACGATGCGGTGGTCAGCCCCATCGTCAGTGCGACGGCCACGGCGGTGGCTATCGCGGCGGCGCCCGCTCTCCTGCGTTGTGTCAATTTTCCCCCTGGTGAGTCCATCACCATGCGTGGGGGACCCCTGCGGCCCCCCGGCGCGATCAGTCTGCGGGAGGCCGGGACGCCCGCACCATACGGCCTCGTATGGGACAGGTGTTCTGGGTGTGACGCCGCGTCGGTCCCCCCTCGGTCCGGGTGGCCGGCGCGGGGCACTTCCGGCTCTCGCGACGGTGAGGACGCTCCCGGGGCGCCTCCGGGTTCACCTTCGGTCCGGTCTTCCGCGGAATCCCATGCGTTTTTGCCTTTTCGTGGTTTTCCGGTGCCCGGCCGCGGAGCGTCCGGCTAGGGCGGCGGGGAACGGCGGAAGGCGGCGGGGAACGGCGCGGTGCGCCGTTCCCCGCCGCCTTCCGGTGGAGCCGTGCTCCGGGGAGCGGGGGATGCCGTCAGCGGTCCGCCACGGGACCCTTGCGGGGGGTCAGAGGGCGGAACCGGCCTTCCAGTCCTCCCAGGACATGTTCCAGCCGTTGAGGCCGTTGTCCGGGGTGATCTGCTTGTCGGGCGAGTTCTTGACTATGACCACGTCGCCCAGGAGCGAGTTCTCGAAGAACCAGGCACCGTCCTGGCTGGGGTCGTCCGCGCCCTGGACGTCGTTCAGCCCGACACAGCCGTGGCTGGTGTTGACGTTGCCGAAGACCGAGTCGGCGCCCCAGTAGTTGCCGTGGATGAAGGTGCCGGAGGTCGACAGCCGCATGGCGTGCGGCACGTCGGGGATGTCGTACTCGCCCTTGCCGTCGTCGTCGGTGAAGCCGACGGTCGCGCCGTTCATCCGGGTCTCCTTGTACTTCTCGGAGATCACCATCTGGCCGTTGTAGGTCGGGGTCTCGGGCGCGCCCGCGGAGATCTTGAAGGTCTTGACGGTCTTGCCGTCCCGGACGACCTTCATGGTCTTGGTCTTCACGTCGACCGTGCTGACCTGCGAGCGGCCGACGGTGAAGCTGAAGCTCTTGTCCTGGACGCCGGTGATGCCGTCGGAGCCCTCGACGCCGTCGAGGTTGAGGTCGACGGTGACCTTGGAGCCGGCCTTCCAGTAGTCCTCGGGCCGGAAGTCCAGGCGGGTGTCGCTGAACCAGTGGCCCACGACCTCCTGGCCGCTGGTGGTGTTGACCTCGATCGCGGCCTGGACGTCCTTCTTGTTGGCGATGCCCTTGTCGAAGTTGATGGAGACGGGCATGCCGACGCCCACGGTCGAGCCGTCCTCGGGCGTGAAGTAGCCGATGAAGCTGCTGTCGGGCGAGACCGTGGTGAAGGTCGAGTTCTCCAGCGCCTTGCGGCCCTCGGCGTCCTCGGCCTCGGCGGAGATCGTGTACCGGGTGGCGCGCTCCAGCTGGCCGTTGGGCTTCCAGCCGCTGCCGTCCGCCGCGAGGGTGCCCTCGACCTCCTGGCCGGTCGCGGTGGCCTTCATGGTCACCGAGGTGAGCTTGCCGCCCTTCACCTCTACCCGGGCCGCGTGGATGCTGGCGTTGTCCGAGCCGTTCTTGGGCTTGATGACTATTCGGGCTTCGGAGGACTTCTCCGCCGCCGCCCTGTCCACCTGGGCCTGCCCCTTGTCCGGCTTCTTCGCGGAGTCGGCACCGGACTCGCCGTCGCCGCCGCTCTCACCCCCGCACGCCGACAGTGTGAGCACTCCACTGAGCAGCGCGGCCGTCGCCACGACGCCCCTGCGGCGCTTGCCGTCCCTCATCACACGCTTCTCCATCCGCTTACGAACCTCTGGCTCCCCGTTCCGCGTCCCACGCCGTCCGGTGAAGGCGAAGCGGGACGTCCACCCCACGGCCGCACGTACGAGAACGCGAGGGAACTGTGACCCGTTCCACCCAGGGTAAGACTGTGGGGTAAGACACCCTTCCGTCACCAGGGGTTGCACTGGCGGGCGGGAATTCCCCCGCGGTTCCGGATCGTTACCGGCAGGCCCGCCCCCTGTGACTCCCGATCACATCACAGCACTTTCCTCCTGTCACGGGACTTATGTGGCAATGTGACCGATTTCGCATGAGGTGGTCGCACGGCGGGAGCCGCGGACGCCGACCGCCCTTCACGCGGCCCCCCTGCCGTCGTTAGCATCGGTCGCAGCACAGCCTGTCCGCCGTACCGAGGGGGCCCTTCCGTGCGAGCACACCGTCGACCGCTGGTGACCGCCGCCGTCGCGGGCGGCCTCCTGTGCGGCCTGTGGTTCGTACCGTCCGCGAACGCCACCGGCGACGGCGAGCCGACCGGAGCGGCCGCCTCCCGGGCGCAGGCCGGGGCTCAGGTCCAGACCCAGACCCAGACCCAGGCCGGTTCCGGGGGCGAGGTGCTGCTGGCCGACACAGGCAGCTTCGACACCACGCCCTACCTCGTCGGCGGCCTCGGCTTCCTCGGCGCGGGCGCCGCCCTGCTGGTCAACGCCCGCGTCCGCGCCGGCCGCGAGGGTCTCACGCCAGCGGCCCGGTGACGGCCTCGGCCGCCGCCACCAGCCCTCCGGTGCGCACGAACGCCTCCGCCGCCGCCAACTCCGGCGCCAGATAACGGTCTTCCCCCGGGCCCCGCACCCCGGCCTCCCGCGCCGCGGCCACCACGGCCGAGGCGGCGGGCGAGGGGGTCAGCCCGTCCGCCGCGCGCAGCTCGACCGCGCGGGCGGCGGCGCACAGCTCCACGGCCACCACGCGGGTCAGCCCGTCGACGGCGGTGCGCAGCTTGCGGGCGGCCGACCAGCCCATCGAGACGTGGTCCTCCTGCATCGCCGAGGACGGGATCGAGTCCACCGAGGCCGGGACCGCCAGCCGCTTCATCTCGCTGACCAGGGCGGCCTGGGTGTACTGGGCGATCATCAGCCCCGAGTCCACGCCCGCGTCGCCCGCCAGGAAGGGCGGCAGCCCGTGGCTGCGGTTGCGGTCCAGCAGCCGGTCGGTGCGGCGCTCGGCGATGGAGGCCAGGTCGGCCGCGGCGATGGCGAGGAAGTCCAGCACGTAGGCGACCGGAGCGCCGTGGAAGTTGCCGTTGGACTCCACCCGCCCGGCCTCGGGGAGCACCACCGGGTTGTCCACGGCCGCCGCCAGCTCCCGCTCGGCGACGGTACGGGCGTGCGCAAGGGTGTCGCGCCCGGCGCCGGCGACCTGGGGGGCGCAGCGCACCGAGTAGGCGTCCTGCACGCGCGGGGCGTCGTCCTGGTGGTGGCCGGTGAGCCCGGAGCCGGCCAGGACCTTGAGCATGTTGGCGGCGGAGGCGGCCTGGCCGGGGTGGGGGCGGACGGCGTGCAGCTCGGGCGCGAGCACCCGGTCGGTGCCCAGCAGCGCCTCCAGGGTGAGGGCGGCGGTGATGTCGGCGCAGGTGAACAGCCGGGCGAGGTCGTCGCAGGCCATCACCAGCATGCCGAGCATGCCGTCGGTGCCGTTGAGGAGGGCCAGCCCCTCCTTCTCCCGCAGTTCCACGGGGGCCAGCCCGTGCTCGGCCAGCAGCTCGGCCACCGGCCGCACCCGCCCGTCGGGCCCCTCGGCCTCCCCCTCGCCCATCAGGGCCAGCGCGCAGTGCGACAGGGGCGCCAGGTCGCCGGAGCAGCCGAGCGAGCCGTACTCGTGGACGACGGGTGTGATGCGCGCGTTGAGCAGGTCCGCCATGGCGCGGGCCACCTCGGGCCGTACCCCCGTGCGGCCCGAGGCCAGCGTCTTCAGCCGCAGGAACATCAGCGCCCGCACCACCTCGCGCTCCACGCGCGGGCCCATGCCCGCGGCGTGCGAGCGGACGATGTTGCGCTGGAGCTGTACGCGCAGCCCGGCGGGGATGTGGCGCACGGCCAGGGCGCCGAAGCCGGTGGAGACGCCGTAGACGGGGTCGGGGGCCGCGGCCAGGTCGTCGACGATCCGGCGGGCGGCGGCGAGGGCGGCCAGCGCCTCGCCGGACAGTTCGACGCGGGCCAGGCCGCGGGCGACGGCGACGACGTCCTCGGCGGTGGTGCCGGAGGGACCGATCACCACGCGGTTCTGCATATCCATATTCAGGAACACTAAAGAGTGAATCGAGTTCTGTCACGACCCTGCCGGGACCGCGCCGGTCCGCGTGAGCCGCCGGGTCCGCGCGCCGGTGCTCACACGTCCAGGCCGCGCAGCCGGCGGCGGTCGCCCGGGGCTCCGATCCGCCCCTGCTCGGCCTGGTCCGCCAGGCGGACCACGGCGTCCCCGGCGCAGGCCGCACCGGCCTCTCCCCTGGCCGCCCCGGCGTCCGCGCCGCCCTCGCGCCCGGCCACCACCGGCTTGTCGGTGCGGGCGGCCTTGGCCCGGTACTGGGCGGCGTCGGCGAGACGGAACAGCCGGCGGGCCGAGCGGACCGGGCCTATCGGGTCGCCCGTCGAGGCGACCCCGCAGGCCACCCCCTGACCGGTCTCCAGCTCCGCGGCCCGGCGGCACACCTCGTCCGCCACCCGGACCACCTCGTCCGCCGACGGCCCCACCGCCAGCAGGCAGAACTCGTCCCCGCCCAGCCGGGCGGCCAGGGTGTCCGGGAGCATCGCGCCGCACAGGGACAGCACCGAAGCGAAACGTTCCAGCAGCCGGTCGCCGGCCTCGTGGCCCAGCACGTCGTTGACCCTCTTGAGCCCGTTGACGTCGCAGACCAGCAGGCTGACCACCGTCCCGTCCGCACGGTGCCGCTCCAGCGCCTCGTCCAGGCCCGCGTCCACCGCACGGCGGTTCGCCAGGCCGGTGAGGGGATCGGTGAAGGCCAGCCGGCGCACCTCCTCCAGACGCTCGGTCTGGGCGATCCCGGCCGCGATCACCGACGCCAGCGCCTCGGCGAAGTCCGCGTCGGCGCGGTCGAAGACCGGCTGCCCGGCATCGCGCGCCACGTACAGCTCGCCCCACGCCCGCCCGTCCACGACGACCGGGGCGACCACGCAGCAGCCCCGCCCCCGCCTGCGCAGCGCCGGCGGCCGCCGCTCGTGGGGCACCCCGGGACCGTACCGGGACGCCCGGCTCCCGCCGGAGGCCGTCTCCACCCAGGCGCGCGTCCCGGCCCCCGGGCCGCTCCCGGGGCGCAGGCCGGTGATCTCGGGGAAGTCGTGGACCGGGTACGTCTCGTCCTCGGGGAACTCCTCCTCGTCCCCGCGCCGCTCGCCGGCGTTCACCAGCACCCGCAGCAGGCCGCGCTCGCGCTCCCAGACGGACAGGGCCGCGAAGGAGCCGCCCAGCGCGGTCCGCGCGCCCTCGGCGGCCGTGCGGGCGAGGTCGCGCAGGGTGTGGGCGGCGGCCATCTCCTGCGCCAGCCCCACCACGGTCCTCAGCCGCGCGTCGTCACCCATGCCGTACCCGATCCACACGACCCAGGTTATGGGCCTTCACTCCGGGTCGCCGACCGGCTCGCACCGGCCCGCTCCGGCTCACCGGGCTCGTGCCCGCTCAACCCCGGGTCACTCCCCCGGCCAGCGCGGGGCCCGCTTCTCGTTGAAGGCGGCCACGCCCTCGGCCCGGTCGCCGGAGAACGCCACCGAGCGCCAGGCCGCGTCCTCGACCTCCAGACCGGCGCGCAGGTCCATCCCCCATCCGGTGCGCAGCGCCCGCTTGGCCGCCCGCAGGCCCACCGGGGAGTTGGCGGCGATGCGCCGGGCCAGCTCCAGCGCCTCGGCGCGGTCCTCGCCGCGGGCCGCCAGGCGGTCGACCAGACCCAGCTCACGGGCCTCCTGGGCCTCCACCCTGCGCGCGGTGAAGATCAGCTCGGCGGCGCGGGCGGCGCCCACCCGGCGCGGCAGCAGCTGGGTGCCGCCGCCGCCGGGGATCACCCCGACCGACACCTCCGGCAGGCCGACCACCGCGGTGGGGTCCGCGACGATCAGGTCGCAGGACAGGGCCAGCTCGAAGCCGCCGCCGAGCGCGAACCCGTGCACGGCCGCGATCGTCGGCACCGGCAGCTCCAGCACCCCGGTGTAGGCGGCGCGGGCGTACGGCCGCTGCCGGGACAGGTCGGCGTCGCTGAAGGAGTTGCGCTCCTTCAGGTCCGCGCCCACGCAGAAGGCCCGCTCGTGGGTGGAGGAGAGCACCACGGCGCGCACCCGCCGGTCCGCGGCGAGCGCGGCGCAGGCGTCCCCGATGTTGCGGGCCATCTCGGTGGAGACGGCGTTCATCGCCTTCGGCCGGTCCAGCACCAGCTCGGCGACGTGCCCGTCCGGCTCCCGCCGCACCGCGACCCACTCGCCGAACCGCTCCTCGCCCACGCCCTCGTGCACGCTCACGTCGCCCACACAGCCCTTCCGGTTAACGATCGCTCACTGGTGTACGGGCGCATCATGCCATCCGCCCCGCCCGGCGGTCAGGGGTGAGCGGCGGGCAGGCGGGCGACGGGCGTGCGCAGGGGCGGGGGGGAAGGGGGGGAAGGCGGGAAGGCGATCAGGAGCCGGAGGAGCGGCGGGTCAGCAGCCAGGGCTCGATGACGCCGAGACCGCGCACCGGGCGCCGGTACAGGGGACGGAGCGCGAAGCGGTACGACGCGCCGGCGTCCGTCTCCTTCTCCGACTCCGGGGCCTCCCCGGCGGCGACCAGCTCGGCGCGCAGCGCGCCGTCCACCAGCACCGTGTCCTTGGGCGCTATCGAGGTGAGCCGGCTGGCCAGGTTGACCGTGTTGCCGAAGACGTCGCCCATCCGGGTGGTGACCGTGCCCAGGGCCATGCCCACCCGCAGCTCGGGCATCGTCGCGTCGTTGGCCAGGGTCTCGATCAGCCGCAGCCCGATCTCGGCCGCGGTGCCCGCGTCGTCGGCGACGTAGAGCACCTCGTCGCCGAGCGTCTTGATCAGCCGGCCGCCGTGCGCGGCGACCAGGTCGGCGGCGGTGGTCTCGAACGCCTCGACCAGCTCGCCCAGCTCCTCCTCCTCCAGCCGGCGCGTCAGCCGGGTGAAGCCGACCAGGTCGGCGAAGGCGACCGCCAGGCGCCGGTCGACCATCTCCTCGTCGTCGGCCGCCTGCACCACCCGGCCGGTGGCGGCGGCGAGCTGCCGCCGCCAGACGTACACCAGGAACTCCTGGAGCTCCGGCAGCAGCAGCTCGACCAGTGGGTAGGCCACCTCGGTGCGGGTCATGCCCGGCTCGGGCGGCTCGGTCAGTCCCTCCAGGAAGGAGTCGATCTGCCACTCGGCCAGCCGCGCGGTGGTCTGCCCGGTGGACCGCGCCACCTGCACCGCCATCGCCTCGCTGAGCAGCCCCGCCTCCACCAGGCCGGCCAGCCGCCGCAGCGCGATCACGTCCGTCTCGGTGAGCGCCTTGGCCTGGCCGATGTCGGCGAACCCCATCGCGCGCCAGAAGCGGGCGGCCAGCTCCATCGGGACGTCGGCGGCGCGGGCCGCCTGGAAGGGCGTGTACTGCCGCCCGGCGCCGAGGATCAGCTGCTCGATGCGGAGCGCGAGGGGGTCCTCCTCCGGATGGGCCGGGTCGCCGGCCGCCTCGCCGTCCGTCGTCGGCTCTTCGGCTGGGGTGCCCGAGTCGTCCACTGCCCTTCCGATCCACTCACTGCCGCCGCGCCCGCCGCGCTGGGTCGACTCAACGATACGGCAGGTGTGCCCTGGCTCACTCTCCCGGCGACCGCCCCCGCGGCCGTCCCGGCGACCGCCCCTACACCCCCTCCGAACCGGGCCTGAGGTGCACGATGTCGCCCGCGCCCACCGGCTGCTGCACGCCCTCGCCACCGGCCAGGACCAGCCGTCCGCCGTCGTCCACCGCGACCGCCTCGCCCAGCAGCTCGCGCTCCCCGGGCAGCACCGCGCGCACCCGCCGGCCCAGTGTGGCGCAGCCGGCGGTGTACGCCTCGCGCACCCCGCTCGCCTCCGGGTCGCCGTCCGCGTCCCGCCAGCGGCCGTACCACTCCTGGAGCGAGCGCAGCACCGCGCGCAGCAGGGTGTCGCGGTCGGTGACGCGCGCGCCCGCCAGGGCCAGGGAGCCGGCCCCGGGCACCGGCAGCTCCTCCTCGCGCAGTGTGACGTTGAGCCCGATGCCCAGCACCACGGCGGCGGGGCCGCCGGGGCGCTCGACCCGTTCGGAGAGGATGCCGCCGATCTTGCGTTCCTCGTCCCCGGAGCGCACCAGGACGTCGTTGGGCCACTTGAGCACCACGTCCGCCCCGGCGGTGCGGGACAGCGCGGAGGCGGTGGCGACCCCGGCGAGCAGCGGCAGCCAGCTCCACCGCTCGGCGGGCACCTCGGGGACCAGCACCACGGAGAGGAACAGCCCCGAGCGGGCGGGCGCCGTCCAGGTGCGCTCCAGCCGCCCGCGCCCGGCCGTCTGCCGCTCGGCGACCAGCACCTGTCCCTCGCGCGCCTCGCCGCGGGCGGCCCGCGCGGCGAGGTCGGTGTTGGTGGAGCCGGTGGAGTCCACCACCTCCAGCGAGGTCCACAGCGATTCGGGCCGCACCAGCGCACGGCTCAGCGAGGCGGCGTCCAGCGGGGGGCGCTCCAGGTCCGACCAGGGACTGTCCGACGGGTCGTTCGGTGTCATGCAAGACAGATTAGGTGTGGCAAACGCCGCACCGCCGGATCACTCCCGCGCCGATACGCTACGAGTCGGTAGCCAGACGCCACGACGCACGACGCACGACGACCAGACGCCACGACGAGGAGCCGCAGCCCGTGTCCGAGCAGCAGAGCCCAGCCCCCGAGGACCAGGATCGTCACACGACCGCGGGCAGGATCGCGGATCTGCGGCGGCGCATCGAGGAGGCCACGCACGCGGGTTCGGCGCGCGCGGTGGAGAAGCAGCACGCCAAGGGCAAGCTGACCGCCCGCGAGCGGATCGAACTGCTGCTGGACGAGGGGTCGTTCACGGAACTGGACGAGTTCGCCCGCCACCGTTCGACCAACTTCGGCCTGGACGCCAACCGCCCCTACGGCGACGGCGTCGTCACCGGCTACGGCACGGTCGACGGCCGCCCGGTGGCCGTCTTCTCCCAGGACTTCACCGTCTTCGGCGGCGCGCTGGGCGAGGTCTTCGGCCAGAAGATCGTCAAGGTGATGGACTTCGCACTGAAGACCGGCTGCCCGGTCATCGGCATCAACGACTCCGGCGGCGCCCGCATCCAGGAGGGCGTGGCCTCCCTGGGCGCCTACGGCGAGATCTTCCGCCGCAACACCCACGCCTCCGGGGTGATCCCGCAGATCTCGCTGGTGGTCGGCCCGTGCGCGGGCGGCGCGGTCTACTCCCCGGCGATCACCGACTTCACGGTGATGGTCGACCAGACCTCGCACATGTTCATCACCGGCCCCGACGTCATCAAGACGGTCACCGGCGAGGACGTCGGCTTCGAGGAGCTGGGCGGCGCCCGCACCCACAACTCCACCTCCGGTGTCGCGCACTACATGGCCTCCGGCGAGGAGGACGCGGTCGAGTACGTCAAGGCGCTGCTGTCGTACCTGCCCTCCAACAACCTCTCCGAGCCGCCCGCCTTCCCCGAGGAGGCGGACCTGGAGACCTCCGAGACCGACCGCGAGCTGGACACGCTGATCCCGGACTCGGCCAACCAGCCGTACGACATGCACGACGTGATCGAGCACGTGCTGGACGACGGCGAGTTCCTGGAGACCCAGCCGCTGTTCGCGCCGAACATCCTCACCGGCTTCGGCCGGGTGGAGGGCCACCCGGTCGGCATCGTCGCCAACCAGCCGATGCAGTTCGCCGGCTGCCTGGACATCGACGCCTCCGAGAAGGCCGCGCGCTTCGTGCGCACCTGCGACGCCTTCAACGTCCCCGTGCTGACCTTCGTGGACGTGCCCGGCTTCCTGCCCGGCACCGACCAGGAGTACGGCGGCATCATCCGGCGCGGCGCCAAGCTGATCTACGCCTACGCCGAGGCGACGGTGCCGCTGATCACCGTCATCACCCGCAAGGCGTTCGGCGGCGCGTACGACGTGATGGGCTCCAAGCACCTGGGCGCCGACCTCAACTTCGCCTGGCCCACCGCCCAGATCGCGGTGATGGGCGCGCAGGGCGCGGTCAACATCCTGCACCGCAGGACGCTGGCGGCGGCGAAGAGCGACGAGGAGCGCGAGGAGCTGCGGGCCAAGCTCACCGCCGAGTACGAGGACACCCTGCTCAACCCGTACGTGGCCGCCGAGCGCGGGTACGTGGACGCGGTGGTGGTGCCCTCCGAGACGCGCCGCCACATCGTGCGGGGCCTGCGCTCGCTGCGCAACAAGCGCGAGTCGCTGCCGCCGAAGAAGCACGGCAACATCCCGCTCTGACCGCCCTCCGACCGCCCTACCGACCGACCGCGACAGCGACAGCGAGGAGACCGTGACGTGATCAAGGTCGTACGCGGCAATCCGACCCCCGAGGAACTGGCAGCCGCCCTGGCGGTGGTGCGCACCCGGGCCGCGGCCCTCGCTGCGGCGGGGTCCGGCGGGCCCGGCGCCGAGCGCGGCTCGGAGTGGTCGGACCCGGCCCGCACCGTCCCCGGCCGCCGTCTGCCGCACCCCGGCCCGCGGGCCTGGCGGACGGCGTACTGGCCCGCCTGAACCGGGCCCGCACCGGGGCGCACGCGCCGCGCACGAGCGGGCGGGGGCGCCTGAGTACGCGTACTCAGGCGCCCCCGCCCGCCGTGGCGCAGGATCGGGAGCATGCTCTGGTCCGACCCGGCCGACGAACCCCCCGAGGAGCTGCGCACCACCCAGGCGATGCTCCGCCGCGCCGGCTGGCTGCTCGCCGTCGCCATGGTGGCGGTCTTCCTGCTGCTGTGAGCGCGGCCCCGGACCGGGGCGGCCGACGGGCTTCCTAGGATGGGCCCATGGCCCACAACACCGCGCCCCGCCGCCGTCTCGTCCTCGCCTCCCAGTCCCCCGCCCGGCTCGGGCTGCTCCGGCAGGCGGGGATGGCTCCCGAGGTGATCGTCAGCGGTGTGGACGAGGACGCCCTGGACGCCCCCACCCCGGGCGAGCTGGCCCTGCTGCTGGCCGAGGCGAAGGCCGGCGCCGTGGCCGGGCGCCCCGAGGCCGCCGGCGCGCTCGTCGTCGGCTGCGACTCGGTGCTGGAGCTGGACGGGCGGCCGCTGGGCAAGCCGGCGGACGCCGAGGAGGCCACCGCCCGCTGGAAGGACATGCGCGGGCGGGCGGGCGTCCTGGTGACCGGGCACTGCGTGGTGGACACCGCCACCGGCCGCCGCGCCTCGGCGACCGCCGCCACCACCGTCCGCTTCGGCGAGCCGAGCGACGAGGAGATCGCCGCCTACGTCGCCAGCGGGGAACCGCTGCACGTCGCGGGCGCCTTCACCCTCGACGGCCGCTCGGCGCCCTTCGTGGACGGCATCGAGGGCGACCACGGCAACGTCATCGGGCTGTCGCTGCCGCTGCTGCGCCGCCTCCTGGCCGAACTGGGCGTCCCGATCACGGAGCTGTGGGCCTGAGGGACGGCCCCGCCGGTCCCCCCGGCGCCTCCGGCCCACCCGGCGCGTCCTGTTCCGCCGTACGGCCACGGGGGGCGTAGGCCACCAGGGTCAGCACCAGCAGTCCCAGCACGAGCATCATCGCCGCGAACGCCGCCCAGCCCACCAGCCCGACGGTCAGGGCGCCGACCACCCCGTGCACCACGGCCGCGCCGGCCAGCAGGGCGCGGGCGGGGCCGGCGGGCGGCCGGTCGGCCAGCCCCGTGCGCAGCAGAAGGCAGGCGCACAGCAGCAGGTAGGCGCCGAGGACCGCGCCGCCGATCCAGGTGGAGACGGCCATCAGACGCGGGTCGAGCCCGGCCAGGGACATCTCCTGACGGTCGACCATGAGCCCCAGGACCCAGTGCAGCCATCCGGCGCCGGCGGCCTCGGCCGCGAGCACCGCGGCCGCGGTCAGGGCCACCGGCCTTCTGTGCGCCATCCCGTCCCCCGCCCGTCGTCCCGTGGGCGCGCGGCGCGCCGCCCTTCGACAGCGCGCATGCTACTAACGGGTAACGGCTCGGGAAAGACCCCGCACCCCGGCAAAGAATCACCCCGCCGTTCGTAGGAACCCCACAAAAAGTCGGAGACGCTCGCTCTCCGCCTGGACAGTAACCTTGACCACACCGAAGATCTCCAGCCGGACGCGAGATCCCGGCGTACCGTGTACCCACAAGGGATTTGGGCTCCCCGGGTCTCCCGGGGTCACATTCCGTGTGGGCAAGCTCACCCCCCTGGGCGACTCGGCCTGCGGTGTCGCCGATACCTAAACTCACATCGCTCATACTGTTGCGGCCCAGCGCCAAGGAGGAAGCCATCGTGCGCAAGGTGCTCATCGCCAATCGCGGTGAAATCGCTGTCCGGGTCGCCCGGGCCTGCCGGGACGCCGGGATCGCGAGCGTGGCCGTCTACGCCGACCCGGACCGGGACGCACTCCACGTGCGGGTGGCGGACGAGGCCTTCGCGCTCGGCGGTGACACCCCCGCCACCAGTTACCTGGACATCGCCAAGGTGCTGAAGGCCGCCGCCGACTCCGGCGCGGACGCGATCCACCCCGGCTACGGCTTCCTGTCGGAGAACGCCGAGTTCGCCCAGGCCGTCATCGACGCCGGACTGAACTGGATCGGCCCGCCCCCGCAGGCCATCCGCGACCTGGGCGACAAGGTCGCCGCCCGCCACATCGCCCAGCGCGCCGGCGCCCCGCTGGTGGCCGGCACCCCCGACCCGGTCTCCGGCGCGGACGAGGTGGTGGCCTTCGCCAAGGAGCACGGCCTGCCGATCGCCATCAAGGCCGCCTTCGGCGGCGGCGGCCGCGGCCTGAAGGTCGCCCGCACGCTGGAGGAGGTCCCCGAGCTGTACGACTCGGCCGTGCGCGAGGCGGTGGCCGCCTTCGGCCGCGGCGAGTGCTTCGTGGAGCGCTACCTGGACCGGCCCCGGCACGTGGAGACCCAGTGCCTGGCCGACAAGCACGGCAACGTGGTGGTCGTCTCCACCCGTGACTGCTCGCTGCAGCGCCGCCACCAGAAGCTGGTGGAGGAGGCCCCCGCGCCGTTCCTGACGCCGGAGCAGAACGCCGAGCTGTACCGCGCCTCGAAGGCCATCCTGAAGGAGGCCGGCTACGTCGGCGCCGGCACCTGCGAGTTCCTCGTCGGCCAGGACGGCACGATCTCCTTCCTGGAGGTCAACACCCGCCTGCAGGTCGAGCACCCGGTCACCGAGGAGGTCACCGGCATCGACCTGGTGCGCGAGATGTTCCGCATCGCCGACGGCGAGGAGCTGGGCTACGACGACCCGCCGGTGCGCGGCCACTCCTTCGAGTTCCGCATCAACGGCGAGGACCCCGGCCGCAACTTCCTGCCCGCCCCGGGCACCGTGACGAGGTTCGACCCGCCCACCGGCCCGGGCGTGCGCCTGGACGCGGGCGTGGAGTCCGGCTCGGTCATCGGCCCGGCCTGGGACTCGCTGCTGGCCAAGCTGATCGTCAGCGGCGCCACCCGGCAGCAGGCCCTCCAGCGCGCCGCCCGGGCGCTGGCGGAGTTCCAGGTCGAGGGCATGGCCACCGCCATCCCCTTCCACCGCACGGTGGTCGCCGACCCGGCCTTCGCCCCCGAGGTCAACGGCCGGCCCGCCGACCCGTTCACCGTCCACACCCGTTGGATCGAGACCGAGTTCGTCAACGACATCAAGCCCTTCGCCGCGCCCGGCGCGGACGAGGAGGACGACGAGCCCGGCCGCGAGACGGTGGTCGTCGAGGTCGGCGGCAAGCGCCTGGAGGTCTCCCTGCCCGCATCGCTGGGCATGACCCTGGCCCGCACCGCCGCGGCCGGCGGCGCCCGTCCCAAGCGGCGCGCGGCCAAGAAGTCCGGCCCGGCCGCCTCCGGCGACGCGCTGGCCTCCCCGATGCAGGGCACCATCGTCAAGGTCGCCGTCGAGGAGGGCCAGACGGTCGCCGAGGGCGAGCTGATCGTGGTGCTGGAGGCGATGAAGATGGAGCAGCCCATCAACGCCCACCGCGCCGGCACCGTCAAGGGCCTCAACGCCGCCGTCGGCGCCTCCCTCAGCTCCGGCGCCGTCATCTGCGAGATCAAGGACTGAGCCCCGCGCCACCCCGGCACACGGAGGGGGGGCGGGACGGCCGCGGCCGTCCCGCCCCTCTTCCGCTCGTACGGCGCGGTACGCGCCCGGGCGGGTGGTCGGCCTCAGTGGCGGCGGGGCGCCAGATCCGCGACCCGGCCCATCGTCTGCCCTTCGCCCGGGGCGAGGGGCGGGGCCGCGCGCAACTGGGCGCCGCCCCCGCCGCCCGGCGGGTGGTG
>NZ_JBKJFM010000060.1:0-31628 GCF_046614825.1 Streptomyces nanhaiensis | reverse complement strand
TCCGCGGCCGGGGAGCAGCCGGGAGCACCGGCCGGGGCGGCGGCCGGGGCGGCCCCGGCCTCCCCCGCCGCGCCCTCCACCGCCCGCTGCCAGCGCAGCCCGTATCCGATGCTGCGCTGCGCCAGATAGCCGAGCACCCGCGTCAGGCGCGCCGTGCCGCCCAGGGCCTCGCGCACGGTCTGGTCCGACTCGACCAGGCCGTGCAGCAGATGGGCGGTGTCGACATGCCGGTCTCCGGCCCGCCCGGCACGGCGGCGCGCGCTCGACAGCGCCGCCGCCGGCCCCGGGCCGAGCACGGCGCAGACCTCCGGTCTCCGGCCGGCCGTGGCCTGGCGGGACGTATGACTGTGCACGCTCCCCACCCCATCACCCCGCCCGCGCCCGGGCATCCGCGCCGAGGCCCATTCGCGCCTCCCCCCGCAGGCGGGGTGCCCGGCCCGCCGCCTCCTTCCGCGGACGGAGGAACGAACGGTCCCGTTTCGCCCGGCCGTCTTCCGGGGACCCGTGGACAGCACAGCCGCCGACGGGTGCACCGGAAGGGAGACAGTGGCTCCATGACCGACACCGCCGCACAGACCGGGGACACCGGGCCGTCCACCGCGGGGGGCCTGCTCCACGGCGCGCAGCCGGACGTGGCGGGTGCCGCGGGCCACCGCGACCACCCGCCACGTGTGGGCTTCTTCACCGACACCTCGGTCTGCATCGGATGCAAGGCGTGCGAGGTGGCGTGCAAGGAGTGGAACGCCGTGCCCGAGGACGGCCTGGAGCTGACCGGCATGTCCTACGACAACTCCCAGGGGCTGAGCGCCTCCACCTGGCGGCACGTGGCCTTCATCGAGCAGCGCAAGCCCCTGGGGAGCCAGGAGCCGGGTGTGGAGCGCGGCCCCGTCGGCGGTGCCGGCGGCACGGACGGCATGGGCGACTTCGACGTCTTCGCCGCCGCGGGGCGTCTGGGCGCCACGGTCCCCGAGCCGGGCGCCCCGGGGGCCGGGCCGGGCGCCCCCGCCGGCGAGATCTCCCCGCTCGCGCCCGACGGGCGCCCCGAACTGCGCTGGCTGATGGCCTCGGACGTGTGCAAGCACTGCACCCACGCGGCCTGCCTGGACGTGTGCCCCACGGGCTCGCTGTTCCGCACCGAGTTCGGCACCGTCGTCGTCCAGGAGGACATCTGCAACGGCTGCGGCTACTGCGTCCCGGCCTGCCCCTACGGGGTGATCGGCCAGCGCGAGGGCGACGGCCGCGCCTGGAAGTGCACCCTGTGCTACGACCGGCTGGGCGCGGGGATGGAGCCGGCCTGCGCCAAGGCGTGCCCCACCGACTCCATCCAGTTCGGCCCGCTGGACGAGCTGCGGGAGCGGGCCGCCGCCCGGGTCGCGCAACTGCACGCCGCCGGTGTGCCCGACGCCCGGCTGTACGGCGAGGACCCCGACGACGGCGTCGGCGGCGACGGCGCCTTCTTCCTGCTGCTGGACGAACCGGAGACCTACGGCCTGCCGCCCGACCCGGTGGTGACCACCCGTGACCTGCCGTCGATGTGGCGGCACGCGGCGGTGGCTGCGGCGGCGATGGCCGCCGGGGTGGCCGCCTGCTTCGCGGGCAGGCGCCGGTGAGCGCCCCGGAGCCAAACGTGCCGGAGGCCGGGCCCGGCGGGACGAGCGCATCCGGCAGCCCCGGAGGGGCGCAGAGCGACGGCGAGCGCCCCGGCCGGACGGCCGCGACCGGCCAGGGCGGCGGCAGGCACCGGCGCAGGCGCGGGCGCGGGGAGCGACCGGTCGTCCCCGAGGCCGAGTTCACCTCGTACTACGGCCTGCCGATCCTCAACCCGCCGACCTGGAAGACCCTCGACATCGCGGGCTACCTCTTCCTGGGCGGGCTGGCCGGGGGCTCCTCGCTGCTGGCCGCCGGGGCGCACGCCACCGGGCGCCGCGCCCTGGCCAGGTCGGCGAAGATCGGGGCGCTGGGGGCCGTCTCCGCCTCCACGGTGGCGCTGATCCACGACCTGGGCCGCCCCGGGCGCTTCTACAACATGCTGCGGGTCGCCAAGCCCACCTCGCCCATGAGCATGGGTTCCTGGCTCCTGGCCGCCTACGGCCCGCTCGCCGGGGTGTCCGCCGTCACCGAGGCGACCGGCCTCTTCCGGCGCTCCGGCGCCGCGGCCACCGCCGGCGCGGCGGTGCTGGGACCGGCCGTCGCCTCCTACACGGCCGTGCTGATCGCCGACACGGCCGTGCCGTCATGGCACGAGGGCTACCGCGAACTGCCCTTCGCCTTCACCGGTTCGGGGGTCGCCGCGGCCGCCGGGCTGGGCATGCTGGCCGCTCCGGTGGAGCAGGCCGGCCCGGCTCGCCGCGCCGCCGTCTTCGGGGCCGCGCTCGAACTGGGCGCCACCGCGGTGATGACCCGCCGCATGGGCCTGGCCGCCGAGCCGCTGGAGCGGGGCGGGCCCGGAGCCCTGATGCGCGTCTCGAAGGCCCTCACCGCGGCCGGCGCGGCCGCCGGGCTGCTGGCCGGGCGGCGCAGCCGGACGGCCGCGGCGCTCTCGGGAGCTGCCCTGCTGGCCGGTTCGGCGGCCCTGCGGTTCGGAGTCTTCACGGCGGGCGTGGCCTCCGCGGAGGACCCGAAGTACACGGTCCTGCCCCAGCGCGAACGGCTGCGGGCCCGGGCCCGGGAGCGCCGCCGCGCGACTTCCGGCGGCGAAGCGGGCGGTACCGGCGGAACGGACGGCGGGGGCGGCGAGGACGGTGGACCGGCGGCGTGAGCGCCGGTTCGGCCGGTCCGGGCGGTTTGGCGGGCGCGGCCCCGGGTACCCCGGAGAACCGGTGACAGGGTGGCCCGTGCCGTCCCCCGGCGGGGGACGGCACGGGCGGTCGCACCCAGGACCAGTGGCACGAGTTCAGCGAGGACGGCAGACGTGGGCATCCGAACCTGGATCAACTCCTGGCCGGTCTACCGGCAGCTCACCGGTGACGACCCGCTGGGCCGCGGTGCCGCGGCCCGGAGCGAGCACACCGCGAACCTGACGCCGCGGGTGGAGACCGCCGACAGGGTGGTGAAGTCCATCTGCCCCTACTGCGCGGTCGGCTGCGCCCAGAACGTCTACGTCGAGAACGGGAAGGTCACCCAGATCGAGGGCGACCCCGACTCCCCGGTCTCCCGGGGGCGGCTGTGCCCCAAGGGGTCGGCGAGCCTCCAGCTGACCACCGGATCCGCCCGTGCGAAGCACGTCCTGTACCGGCGCCCCCACGGCACCGAGTGGGAGCGGCTGGACCTGGACACGGCGATGGACATGATCGCCGACCGGGTGATCGAGGCGCGCCGGGCCGGCTGGCAGTGGGAGCACGAGGGCAAGCGGGTGCGGCGCACCATGGGCTTCGCCCACCTCGGCGGCGCGGCGCTCGACAACGAGGAGAACTACCTGATCAAGAAGCTGTTCACGGCGCTGGGCGCGGTGCAGATCGAGAATCAGGCCCGTATTTGACACTCCTCCACGGTCCCCAGTCTGGGGACCTCGTTCGGGCGCGGCGGCGCCAGCACCTTCCAGCAGGACCTGCAGAACTCGGACTGCATCGTCATCCAGGGTTCGAACATGGCCGAGTGCCACCCGGTGGGCTTCCAGTGGGTGATGGAGGCCAGGGCCCGCGGCGCGAAGGTGATCCACGTCGATCCGCGCTTCACCCGCACCAGCGCCATGTCCGACGTGCACGTGCCGCTGCGCGCGGGCAGTGACGTCGCGTTCCTGGGCGGGCTGGTCAACCACGTCCTGAGCAACGAGAAGTACTTCCGCGAGTACCTCCTGGCGTACACCAACGCCCCGGTGATCCTGCGGGAGGACTTCCGCGACACCGAGGACCTCGACGGCGTCTTCTCCGGCCTGGACCCGCGGGAGCGGATCTACGACGCGAGCACCTGGCAGTACGAGGGGATGACGACGCAGGCGGCCTCCGGCCACCGGGAGGAGCACTACCCGAAGATCACCACCGACAGCGAGAGCGAGATCTCCCACGAGGCCCGCGGCGAGTCCCACGGCTCCGGCGGGCCCGCCATCGGTGAGGGCGTGCCGCGCCGGGACGAGACGCTCTCCCACCCGCGCTGCGTCTTCCAGGTGCTCAAGCGGCACTTCTCCCGCTACACCCCGGAGATGGTGGAGAAGGCCTGCGGGGTGCCGCGCGACCTGTTCGAGAAGGTCTGCGAGCTGGTCACCGAGAACTCGGGCCGGGACCGCACCACGGCGATCGCCTACGCCGTCGGCTGGACCCAGCACACCACCGGTGTCCAGAACATCCGCGCCGCCGCGATCCTGCAGACCCTGCTGGGGAACATGGGACGGCCGGGCGGCGGCATCCTGGCCCTGCGCGGCCACGCCTCCATCCAGGGCTCCAGCGACATCCCGACGCTCTTCAACCTGCTGCCCGGGTACATCCCTATGCCGCACTCCCACACCGGCGAGGACCTCGACATGTTCATCGAGGCCGAGGCTGCGGACAAGGGCTACTGGGGCCACATGCGGGACTACATGGTGAGCCTGCTCAAGGCCTACTGGGGGGACGCGGCGACCGCGGACAACGACTTCTGCTTCGACCACCTGCCGCGCCTGACCGGTTCGCACAGCACCTACGACACCGTCCAGCAGCAGCTGGACGGTGTGTGCCGGGGCTACTTCCTGATGGGCGAGAACCCCGCGGTCGGCTCGGCCAACGCCAGGCTGCAGCGGCTGGGCATGGCCAACCTGGACTGGCTGGTGGTGCGGGACTTCTCCCTGATCGAGAGCGCCACCTGGTGGAAGGACGGACCGGAGATCGAGTCGGGCGAGCTGCGCACCGAGGACATCGGCACCGAGGTGTTCTTCCTGCCGGCGGCCTCGCACACCGAGAAGGACGGCAGCTTCACCAACACCCAGCGCATGGTCCAGTGGCACTACCAGGCGGTGGAGCCGGAGGGCGAGGCCCGCAGCGACCTGTGGTTCATGTACCACCTGGGCCGGATCATCCGGCGGAAGCTGGCCGGCTCCACCGAGGAGATGGACCGTCCCGTCCTGGATCTGACCTGGGACTACCCGGTCAGGGGCGAGACCGCCGAGCCGGACGCCGAGGCCGTGCTCGCCGAGATCAACGGCTTCGACGCCGAGGGCAGGCCGCTGTCGTCCTACACCCAGCTGAAGGACGACGGATCCACCTCCAGCGGCTGCTGGATCTACTGCGGCGTCTACGCCGACGGCGTCAACCAGGCGGCCCGCCGCAAGCCGGGCGGCGAGCAGAACTGGGTCGCCCCCGAGTGGGCGTGGGCGTGGCCCGCCAACCGGCGGATCCTGTACAACCGGGCCTCGGCCGATCCCGAGGGCAGGCCGTGGAGCGAGCGCAAGGCGCTGGTGTGGTGGGACGCGGACCGTGGGGAGTGGACCGGCCACGACGTCCCTGACTTCCCGGCAACCAGGCCTCCCGACCACGTACCGCCGGAGGGAGCCAGGGGCGCCGAGGCGCTGTCGGGCACGGACGCCTTCATCATGCAGGCGGACGGCAAGGCGTGGCTGTACGTGCCCACGGGGCTGATGGACGGGCCGCTGCCGGCGCACTACGAGCCGCAGGAGTCGCCGTTCACCAACCCCCTCTACGGCCGGCAGCGCAACCCGGTGCGGGAGTTCCTGGTGCGGCACCCGTACAACCGTTTCCAGCCCAGCGGCGCGGAGCCGGGCTCGGATGTCTTCCCGTACGTGGTCACCACCTACCGGCTCACCGAGCACCACACCGCGGGCGGCATGTCCCGCTGGCAGCCGTATCTGGCCGAGCTCCAGCCGGAGTTCTTCTGCGAGGTCTCGCCGGAGCTGGCGGCCGAGCGGGGACTGGAGCACCTGGGCTGGGCGACGGTGGTCAGCGCCCGGACCGCGATCGAGGCGCGGGTGCTGGTGACCGACCGGATGTCACCGATCCGGGTCCAGGGCCGGACGCTGCACCAGATCGGGCTCCCCTACCACTGGGGGCCCAACGGCTACACGCGAGGGGACGCCGCCAACGAACTGCTCCACCTGGCCGTGGACCCCAATGTGCACATCCAGGAGACCAAGGCGCTGGCGTGCGACATCCGTCCCGGCCGCAGGCCGCGCGGGCCGGCCCTGCTGGACCTGGTGCGCGAGTACCGGGTGCGGGCGGGCATCACCGAGGAGACCGGTACGCAGATGTGACGTGCCGTCGGCTCGGTCCCGCCCGCGCCGGCGGCGCCCCGTCAGCGGATCACCAGCGCGTGCCCGCCGGCCGCGGTCAGCTCGCCGATCACGGGCGCGCCGGGGATCTCCCCCGCCACCAGCAGGCCGCCGGAGGTCTGGGCGTCGGCCAGCAGCAGCCGGGTGTGCTCGTCGGCGGAGCCGAAGTCGGTGTGCGGGGCGACCCAGTCGAGGTTGCGGCGGGTGCCGCCGCTGACGTAGCCGTCGCGGACCGCCTCCCGCGCTCCGTCCAGGTAGGGGACGGCCGATGAGTCCACCACGGCGGTCACCCCCGAGGCGCGCGCCATCTTGTACAGGTGGCCCAGCAGCCCGAAGCCGGTGACGTCCGTGGCGCACCGCGCTCCTACCGCCAGGGCCGCCTCCGCGGCGTCCCGGTTGAGGGCCGCCATGGTCTCCACCGCGTGCCCGAAGAACTCGCCGGTGGCCTTGTGCCGGTTGTTGAGCACGCCCAGGCCCAGCGGCTTGGTCAGCGACAGCGGCACCCCCGGCCGCCCGGCGTCGTTGCGCAGCAGCCTGTCCGGGTCGGCGATCCCGGTGACGGCCATGCCGTACTTGGGCTCGACGTCGTCGACGCTGTGGCCGCCGCCGACGTGGCAGCCCGCCTGCCCGGCGACCTCCAGCCCGCCTCTGAGCACCTCCCGCGCCAGCTCGAACGGCAGCTTCCCGCGCGGCCAGCCCAGCAGGTTCACCGCCACCAGGGGGCGGCCGCCCATGGCGTACACGTCCGACAGCGCGTTGGCGGCGGCGATGCGCCCCCAGTGGTAGGGGTCGTCCACCACGGGGGTGAAGAAGTCGGCGGTGGCGACGACGGCGGGCCCACCCTCCGGCCCGGGCAGGCGTACGGCGGCCGCGTCGTCGCCGGTGTCCAGCCCGACCAGCAGTTCTCCGGCGGGTTCGGCCGCGGGCCGGATCCCCGTCAGCCCGGCCACGGCGTCCTCGAGTTCGCCGGGCGGGATCTTGCAGGCGCAGCCGCCGCCGTGCGCGTACCGGGTCAGCCGTACGGGCGCGTCCACCGCGCCGCTGTCCCGGTGGCCGTCCGTCTCGTTCCGGGTGTACATCGCGATCCCCTCTCACCGGCCCGTGCCGGGCGTCGCGGCACTGACTGCCCCGCCGCCACCGGCCGAAACGCCGCAGGAGGAGATTGACTCCCTCCGGGCACGGGCGTTTGGATGATCCACGTCAGGGCACGAGTGCTCCGGCGGCATGGAGGCGTAAGGGTGCCTGGTGGCCCTCCCGGTCTTCAAAACCGAGGTGCCCGAGGATCTCGGGCAGGTGGGTTCGATTCCCATCCGCCTCCGCCGGCCGCCCACCGGGCCGGCGGAGCGCCGCCGCTCACCGCTTCCGTGTGCCCTCCCCGGTTCCTGTTCGGCCGCCGGCCCCGGCGCCTCGCCCGGTGGTTCCTCCTCGCTCGGCCGGCACCCCTCGATGCAGGAGCGCAGAAGCGCCGCGCCGGCTCCCCGTGTCCCGTGCCGAACGCCCGCTCAGGAGCGGTTCCGGCGCCGTCAGTCCGGCAGCGGGCCCGCGCCGGGAGGCGTCGCCTGCTCCGGTCCGCCGCCGAGCGCGCCCGCCCGGCGGCGCAGGACGGCGGCGGCCGCCGCGGTGCTCGCCGCGAAGGCGGCGGCCATCACCCAGGGGCGGTTGAGGCGGTGGCCCAGCGCGTGATCCAGTGAGTGTCGCCCCGGGCCGGTGATGCTCAGGCAGGTGGCGACGAACCCCAGGAAGGCCGGGTACTCGTAACCGCCCTCGGTGACGAAGAAGCCCGCCGGGGCGTGGACCGACACCGCGCCCGTCATGGTCCCCGCGACCGCCGCTCCCGCGGCCGGCGTGGCCAGGCCCAGGGCCAGCAGCACGCCGCCGCCGGCCTCGGCGAGCCCTGCGGTGAGCGCGCTGGTCCTGCCGGGGGTGAAGCCCATGTACTCCATGGCCTCCCGGGTGCCCTCCAGGCCGTGCCCGCCGAACCAGCCGAAGAGCTTCTGGGCGCCGTGCGCGAACAGGACACCGCCCGCGCCCGCTCTGAGGACGAGCAGTCCCAGGTCACCGCGGTCGATCGGGGGCATGGGCATGAAGATCACCTCTCCGGGGTCGGTCGCCCTCCCCAGCCTCACCGCTACCCGGTCCTGCCACCACCTCCCGGGCCCGTTCGGGGCAGCCGCGGGCCGGCTTCAGAGCACGGCGCGCCACAGGGCGATGACGGCTGCGGCCACCGCGGCGACCACCGAGGCGGCCAGGACCAGCAGCAGGAGCAGGATCACCCCCGTCAGGACGCCCGCGAGCGCGCGGGTGGCACGGCTGCGCTCCGAGCGGGCCGAACGGGTGCGTTCCCCGAGCCCGGTGCGCTCCCCGCGCCGTACGGACCGGCCGCGGTCGCCGTGCTCGTCGCACACGGCGACGGCCAGGGCCGCGAGGTAGCGCAGCCGCTCCGGGGGGAGCGGCTCGACCAGTTCCGGGCCCAGTTGCCGTTCGACCGCCACGACACGGGGGTCCCCGTCGTTGATGAGCCTGCGCGCACGCGTACCGGTTCTTCCGCCGATCGCGCCGCCCGACCGGTGGTCGGACCGGTCGCCGCGGTGGTGGTCGGGCTGGTGGTCGGACATCGGCAAGCCCCCTCCTCGCGCTGATGCTTCGCGCAGGGAGCGTAGTGGGCCGCCGCGGCCGGCGGGGCGGCACGGTGCGTTCCGCTCCTCTCCAGTCGTCTCCCGCCGCCGCACCGGGTGCCGCCGCCCGGTCCGTCAGCCGCCCGGTGCGTCGGCCGCCCGGCCGGCCGGAGGCCCGCAGCGCCGCCGGGTGTTGTCCAGGCGGACCGTCAGACCGCGTGCGTCCAGGTGCTCCAGCAGGGGGATCACGACCCGGCGCGTGGTGTCCAGGGCGCGGCGCGCCTCGCTGGTGGTGAAGGGCTGCTCCAGCCGGGCCAGCAGTCCGGCGGCCCGGGTGTCGGCGCCGGGCAGCAGCACGATCCCGTCGCCGACCCGGAGCAGTTCGCCCGCGGCGACGGCGGCGGCGACCGCGCCGGGGGTGAGGCCGAGTTCCGCCAGCCGGTGCGCCTCCGGGGCGCGGAAGGGCGCGGTGCGCAGTTCGGCGCGTACCGCGTCCACCGCCCCGCGCACCCGCGGCGGCAACCGGGGACGTGCGGCGCTGCCGTAGACCCGGCCGTCGCGGTACTCCAGTCCAGGCCGGGGCGCGGCGTCCACCAGGGCCCGGACGAGGGCGCGTTCGGGCAGGCCGAGGGCGCGGCGGGCGGCCTCGGCGGACAGCCCCGGGTCCATCGGCTGCCGGGCCGCGTGCTCCTCCACCGCCCGCACCAGCGCACGCCGCAGCCCGGCCCAGTGGCCGGGGTCGGCGAGCCAGTCGCCGGCGACGGGTTCGTACAGGGGGCGCACTCCCATCGCCAGCAGTTCGGCGCCCCGCACCAGACCCCGGCGCCGCACCTGGGCAGCGCCGTCCGGTGCGCCGGTGGCCGTCTCCAGCTCCCGGGCCCTGGCCCGTCCCGCACCGCGCCGCTCCAGCCGGGGCGGGCGGACGTCGAGCACGGTGACCCCGGCGGGAATCCGGTGCCTGCCCGGGTCCCGCAGCAGCGCCACGTCGCCCACCCGCAGCGGCAGCGGGCGCTCCAGGGTCAGGCGGGCGGTCTGCGTCCCCAGCGGCCGGACGGCGGCGGGGACGGCGGCGGAGCCGGCGTGCAGCACCAGGTTCCGGGGCAGGTCGGCCGCCGGGTCGCCGTGCAGCCGTACGTCCAGCAGGCCGGTGGTGAGCCAGCGGTCCGGGGTGAGCAGGGCCTCGCCGCGCCGCAGCGCGTCGGCCCCGGCGCCGTGCACGTTGACCGCGACGCGGGCGACCGCGCCCACCTCCTCGCGGTCCTCCTTGAGGGACTGCAGTCCGCGCACGCGGACCACCGCCCTGCCGTCGGAGGCGAGGGCGAGGCGGTCGCCGGCGCGGACCGTGCCCGCGGCGAGAGTGCCGGTCACCACGGTGCCGCGGCCGCGCACGGTGAAGGAGCGGTCCACCCACAGGCGTACGTCGGCGGCCCGGTCGGGCTCGGGCAGCGCGGCGGTCAGCCGGACCAGGGCGGCGCGCAGCTCCTCCAGCCCCGCACCGGTGACGGCGCTGACGGGCACGGCCTCGACCTTGCCCAGCGAGGTCCCGGCGATCCTGGCGAGCGCGTCGTCGCGGACCGGACCGGGGTCGGCGAGATCGGCGCGGGTGACGGCGAGTACGCCGTGCCGCACCCGCAGCGCGTCCAGGACGGCGAGGTGCTCCTCGGACTGCGGCTGCCAGCCCTGGTCGGCGGCGACGGCGATCAGGACGGCGGGCACCGGCCCGACTCCGGCCAGCATGTTGCCGACCAGCTTCTCGTGGCCGGGCACGTCGACGAAGGCGACCTGCCCGGCGCCGGGCAGGGAGGTCCACACGAAGCCCAGGTCGAGGGTGAGGCCGCGGCGGCGCTCCTCCTCCCAGCGGTCGGGCTCCATACCGGTCAGCGCGCGTACGAGGGTCGACTTGCCGTGGTCGACGTGGCCGGCGGTGGCGATGACGTGCACCTCCCCGCTCACCCCTCTCCCCGGTCGTTCGCGGCGGCCTTGGCCGCCCGCCGTACGGCCTCCGCCACATCGGCGTCCCGCTCCGGCGGGACGGTGCGCAGGTCGACCAGGCACCGCCCGCCCTCCACCCGTCCCAGGACGGCGGGTTCGCCCAGCCGCAGGGGCCCGGCGTACTCCTCGGGCAGCGCCACCGCCGCACTGGGCAGCGTGACGCCGGGCGCCCCTCCCCCGCCGACGGCGGCCTCGCTGTCCACTGCGCGTGCGTCGACGTCCGCGCCGCGCAGTTCGGCGGCGAGGCGGTCGGCGCGTGCCCTCAGATCCCCGGGGCCGGCGTGGAGCATGGCGCGGACGGGGGCGGCGGGGCCCCGCACCGTGGCCTCCAGCGCCGCCAGCGTCAGCTTGTCCACCCGCAGCGCTCGGGCCAGCGGGTGGCGGGCCAGGCGCCGCACCAGGCCGGCCCGGCCCAGGAGCAGGCCGCACTGCGGGCCGCCGAGCAGTTTGTCGCCGCTTGCGGTGACCAGGGACGCGCCCGCGCGCAGCCAGCCGGAGGCGTCCGGCTCGTCCGGAAGCACCGGTTCGGGGCGCAGCAGCCCGGAGCCGATGTCGGCGACGACGGGGATGCCGGGAGGGCAGAGCCGGGCCAGTTCGGCGACGGAGGCCGACCGGGTGAACCCGGTGATGCGGAAGTTGGAGGGGTGCACCTTCAGCACGAAACCGGTGTCGGGGCCGATCGCCGCCGCGTAGTCCTCGGCACGGGTGCGGTTGGTGGTGCCTACCTCGCGCAGCCGGGCGCCGGTGGACACCAGCAGGTCGGGCAGGCGGAAGCCGTCGCCGATCTCGACCATCTCGCCCCGGCTGACGACGATCTCCTTCCCCGCCGCGAGCGCGGTCGCGGCCAGGACGAGGGCGGCGGCTCCGTTGCCCACCACATGGGCGGCCTCGGCGTGCGGCACCGCCTCGCGCAGGGCTTCCAGGGCGGAGGCGCCGCGCCGGGATCGGGCGCCGGTGGCCAGGTCGAGTTCCACGTCGGTGAAGCCGCAGGCGGCGTCCACCGCCTCCCTGGCGGCCTGCGACAGCGGGGCCCGGCCCAGGTTGGTGTGGAGCAGCACGCCGGTGGCGTTGACCACCGGCCGCAGCCCACCGGCGGTCAAAGGCAGCGCCCCGGCCGCGGCGTCGGCGACGGACTCCGGGGGGATCTCACCGCTCCGGGCGCGCTCCAGCGCCCGGACGACCGCGCTCTTCACCAGGGCGCGCCCCAGGCGCCGGGCGGCCTCGGTCAACCTGGGGTCGGAGAGCACCACGTCCGTACGGGGGATCCGGCGCCGCACGTCGGCCGGGGGAGCCTTCCCGGCATGCGTGTCCGCGGCCTGTGCGTCCGCCGTCTCGGTGTCGCGGTCCATCCGGTGGCCTCCTGGTGGGACGCGGTACGGGTACGGGCCCGGCCGGCCGCCGTCCGTCCGGCCACCGTCCGTCCGTACGCGCGGCGCGGCTGCGCAGGGACGGACGGCGGTTCCGGCGCGGCGCGGGACGTCGGCCAGGATAGGCGCGCGGCGGCCCCGCACCGTGGTGCCGCACCGCCGCGCACCGCGTCCTGGCGCGTGCCCGCCCCTTCCCCGGTCACTCCCCGCAGCCGCCTGCGGCGGTCCCCGGACCGCCCGGCAACCGGGTACCGGGGGGCCACCCGAGCGCCATTGGCCGTGGCCGGTGCCGCCCGGGCCTTCTAGGCTGCCGATCATGAGGATTCGTATCGTCGACGCCTTCACCGGCCGGCCCTTCGCGGGCAACCCCGCCGCCGTCGTGCTCCTGGACTCCGGGCCGTTCCCCGGTGACGACCGGCTCCAGCGGCTCGCCGCCGAGGTCAATCTCTCCGAGACCGCCTACGCCCGCCCACTGCCCGAGAGCTCCGAGGCCGACTGGGCACTGCGCTGGTTCACCCCCGTCACCGAGGTCAACCTCTGCGGCCACGCCACGCTCGCCACCGCCCATGTGCTGCGCTCCACCGGCGCGGCGGCCGGCACCATCCGGTTCGCCACCCGCAGCGGCATCCTCACCGCCGAGGCGGCCGCCGACGGCTCGATCACCCTGGACTTCCCCACCGCCCCGCTCACCGAGATCCCCGTGGGCGAGGACGTCCGCGCGGCCCTGGGCGCCGATGTGCTCTCCGCCCACGACACCGGACCCGACATCGGCGACCTGCTGGTCGAAGTGGCCGACGAGAAGACCGTGCGCACCCTGGCCCCAGACCTGGCCGCCTTGGCGCGGCTGGGCCACCGGGGCGTCATCGTCACCGCGCGGGCCTCGGACGAGGGCGGGGCGTACGACTACGTGTCGCGCTTCTTCGGTCCGGCCGTCGGCATCGACGAGGACCCGGTCACCGGCAGCGCCCACACCGCGCTCGCGCCCCTGTGGTCGGGCCGGCTGGGCCGCGACCGCCTCACCGGTCTCCAGGCGTCGGCCCGCACCGGCCTGGTGCGCACCACCCTGCGCGGCGACCGCACCCTGCTGACGGGGGAGGCCGTGACCGTCATCGACGGGGAGCTGCTCGCCGGGCCGTGAGCCGGCGCGCTCGTAGCCGTACCACCGGACGGGGGCGGGCCGCGGACGGCCGTCAGCCCGTGGGCAGCCAGTCCACCCGGCCCGCCAGCAGCGCGTACCCGACGAACGCCACGATGTCGATCAGGGCGTGCGCGGCGACCAGCGGGCCGACCCGCCCCCACCGCCGGTACAGCCACACGAAGATCACCCCCATCACCACGTTGCCGACGAACCCGCCGATCCCCTGGTAGAGGTGGTACGACCCGCGCAGCAGTGAGCTGGCGGCCAGCGCCGCCACCGGGCTCCACCCCAACTGGTCCAGCCTGCGCAGCAGGTAGCCGACGACGATGACCTCCTCCACCACGGAGTTCTGGATCGCCGAGGCGATCAGCACCGGGATCTTCCACCACACGTCCGGCAGCGACTCGGGCACCACCGTGAGGTTGAAGCCGCTCGCCCTCGCTCCCAGGTAGAGCAGCAGACCGCTGCCTCCGATCCCGGCGGCGACCACCGCGCCCCGGCCCAGGTCGGACCAGGGACGGCGCAGGTCGAAGCCGATCCTGCCCAGCCCCGGCCCGCTTCCGGTGCCGCTCCCCGGCCCCTCGCGCGTCAGGAGGTGGGCGACGAGCAGGACCGGCACCAGGGCGGTGGCGATGCCGAACAGCTGCCAGGCCAGGTCCAGCCAGGGCCGGTCGGGGGCGTACGAGCCGTTGAGCCGGGCCGCCTGGTCCTTCAGCCCGCCCGGCCGGGTCAGCGACCCGACGAAGCTGATGAGCGCCGACAGGGCGCTCGCGCCCAGCGACAGCGCCAGCACCAGCAGCGTCTCGCGGCCCAGCACCCGCCTGCCGGGCGTACCGTCTCCGCCTCCCGGTTCCGGCTCCCGTCCTCGCCCCGGTCCGTGTTCCTCGTCGCGCACGCCCGCTCGCACCCTGCCTCCCGCTGTGCCGTTCGTCCGTTCCCCGGACATGGAACGACACAGCCTGCCCCACCGCTCCCGCCCTCCGGCGGCGGGCCCGGCCAAGGGCGGCGAGGCGGGGGGGCAGAGGGCGGGGCCCGGGGGCGCGCGGTGCGGGCCCCCGGGCCCGGAAGCGCTCCGGGCCGCCGCGGCCTACGGACCGGCCGGCCAGCCGTGCACCGGCTCCCCGGTGCGCACCAGCTCGCAGTAGCGCCGCACCGTCGCCGCCAGCGCCTTCTCCCGGTCCAGTCCGCCCTCCAGGGCCCGGTGGTAGGCGTCGGCCTGCCAGGACGCCCCGTTGACCCGGCGACGGCAGCGCTCCTCGACGACCGACAGATAGCGGTCCCGGTCACCGGGCTCGATGCCCCAGACGTCCAGGCCCCGGGCGGCCATCGGCAGCAGCTCCTCCAGCACCAGCCGGTCCACCGGTACGGCCGACAGCTCCCCGCCGCGGCCGGGGCGGGGCCACCACAGCCGGGCGTCCATGCCGTGGCGGCAGGCGGCGTCGAAGTTCTCGGCGGCGGCGGAGAACGGCATCCGGTTCCACACCGGGCGCGGGTCGTCGGCCAGTGCGCGCACCAGACCGTAGTAGAGGGCCGTGTTGGCCAGTACGTCGGTGACGGTGGGGCCGGCGGGCAGCACCCGGTTCTCCACGCGCAGGTGCGGCACCCCGTCGGCGACGCCGTAAACGGGCCGGTTCCAGCGGTAGACGGTGCCGTTGAGCAGCGTCATCTCGGCCAGCGAGGGGGTGCCTCCGGCGTCCATCACCTCCAGCGGTTCCTCGTCCTCGCAGATGGGCAGCAGCGGCGGGAAGTAGCGGCTGTTCTCCTCGAACAGCTCGTAGGCCGAGGAGATCCACCGCTCGCCGAACCAGGTCCGCGGCCGCACCCCCTGGGCGATCAGCTCCGGCTGCCTGGTGTCGGTGGCCTGGAGGAAGAGCGGGGGGCGGGACTCCCGCCACAGCTCGCGGCCGAAGAGGAAGGGCGAGTTGGCGCCCACGGCGACCTGGACGGCCGAGACTGCCTGGGCGGCGTTCCACACGTCGGCGAAGCGGCCGGGGGTGACCTGCAGGTGGAGCTGCACGGAGGTGCAGGCGGCCTCCGGGGCGATGGAGGACGAGGCGTACCTCAGGTGTTCCACGCCCTCGATGTCCAGGACGACCTCCTCGCCCCGGGTGGCCATGATCTGGTCGTTCAGCAGCGTGTAGCGGTCCGCGGCGGTGAGGTTCGCCGATACCAGGTCGTCCCCCGTGAGCGTCGGCAGAATACCGATCATCACAATGCGCGCGTCGACCTCGGCGGCTTTGCGGTCGGCGTAGGCCAGACCGGTGCGAAGCTCCTCGGCGAGCTGGTCCAGCACTCGCCCGGACAGCCGGTGCGGAAGGACGTTCACCTCGAGATTGAACTGCCCCAATTCCGTCTGGAAATCCCGGCTCGCAATGCGTTCCAGTACCTGCGTGTTCATCATCCGGGGCATCCCCTCGGCGTCCGCGAGGTTCAGCTCGATCTCCAGTCCCATGAGATCACGGGGGCGGTCGAAGCGCTGCTCGTCCAGCAGCCGCCGCAGTCCCTGGAGACACCGCTGGAGCTTGTTCCGGTATCGCCGGCGGTCGGACAGGGCGAACCCGCTGGCCTCGACCTTCTCGCCCATCGATGCGTCCCTCCTCGAGTGAACCGTGACCGGATGATGCCCCGCGGATGCGAGAGATAACGCCCCGTGCGACAGTGAGGGTCCGGTAAGCTGGACCCAGGCTTTCACGGGGCACATTCCCATGTCATACGTCGGGGATACGCAACCACCGCCGGTTCGCCGACATCCACCCGTTGACATCGGACCTGCGGATCCCGCCCGCAGGGAATAGCGAAAAGATACGGACGACCGCATAGTCAGCCGCTTTCCAGGTCAGCGGTCGGCCATCCGAGGACTCGCAGATGAAACACCGTCGGAAAATGTCCGGATGGCCTCTTGCCGGTAACATGCGGGACAGCTAGCCGAAACACTGGCTGAACAACCTTCGTATAAACTCCACGAAAGCGGCTGAGACGCGACCCGATGATGGGCGCGCATCCGCCGTCTCCCTCATTTCCGGCCTTCTTCACGGCCCTTCCGTACGCCGACAGCGCCGTCCGCGCCAGCAGCTGAGCACCACCGTGTCTCCGATTGAGAGGCGACCCACCATGCCCCTGCGTGTCCAACAGGCCCCGGCACCCGCTCTGCGCAGTGTGCACGCGGCCCTCGGTTCTCCCGCCGGCCTCCGAGGCGACGCCGCCCCTCCCGGCCTCCGGGCCCGGGCGGGCTCGGTGCGCCCGGACCTCTCCCTGCCGCTCCACGTGCTGGACGGGATCACCGCATCCGCCGGACCGCCCCGCACCAGGCTGACCGGCTGGCGCTTCCTGCTGCGGGACGCGCACGACGTGGTGGGCGCCGCCGACGCGATGCTCACGGCGGACGGCTGGACGTTCTCCCACTTCTGCGAGGGGCCGTTCGTCGCCTCCGCGGAGACCGCCCTGCACCGCGCCGAGACACTGCCGGTGACGTACCAGCCGCGTCTGCTGTCGATGCCGGAGCTCTACATGCTGACGCTGTGGCTGCGCGCCGGCACGGAGGCCGACGCCGCCGACGGCTCGCCCGCCCCGGCCGATCTGCTGGTGCCGCTCGCTCCGGCCCCGCCCGGGATCGCGGCGCACCGGCCGCAGCGCGTCGACGGCCTGCTGCCGCTGCTGACCCGGCGGCTGGTGCCCCCGCCCCTGCTGGGCACGCCCGCCTGATCCGCGACGGCGCGGCCCGGCGACGGGCGGAGGTGACGGTGGTGCCCCGCGGCCGTCCGGCCGCGGGGCACCACCGTCACCTCCGCCCTCTCGAACGACTGGTCGTCCACGGCTCCGGCATCACCCGAACGGATGCTTCTGGGCCGGGCGACCGCCTTCCGGGAGAGCGCGTCATCGGAACGTGAGGAGAGCCGCGGCGAAATCCCTGCGGAATCCCGGCCGCGGGACGACACTGGGGGGATCGACCGAGAGAGACGGGGGCGGTCGTGAACCACGCATCCAACCGCAGCACCACCACACCGCAGCGAAAGAACTCCACCATGTGTCAGCACCAACCGCCCTGCCCGTCAGCCGACTCCGCCGACCGGGAGGCCGCCCATCTCGTGGCGCACCACCCGGAGCAGGGCTGGAGCCTGCTGTGCAACGGCGTCCTGCTCTTCGAGGACACCGGCGAACTGCTGCCGGACGGGCAGGTCATCGCGCCGCACCGGCCGCTCGGCGCCGAGCACGTCACGACCGCCGCCTGACGGCGGGCGGGCGCCGCGCCGCGACACGGCCGCAGCACGGGGGACGGGCTCCCGCCCGCGCGGGCGGGAGCCCGTCCCCCGTCGGCGCCCGGCACCGGCCGGGGGCGGCTCAGCCGTCGTACTCGTCCATCGGGGGGCAGGAGCAGACCAGGTTGCGGTCGCCGTAGGCTCCGTCGATGCGCCGCACCGGCGGCCAGTACTTGTCGGCGGCCACGACGCCTGCCGGGAACGCCGCCTCCTCGCGCCCGTAGGAGTGCTCCCACTCACCGGCGAGCTGCGCGGCGGTGTGCGGGGCGTTGCGCAGCGGGTTGTCCTGCGCGTCCCACTCCCCCGAGGCGACCTTCTCGATCTCGGCCCGGATCGCGATCATCGCGTCGCAGAAGCGGTCGAGCTCCGCCAGGTCCTCGCTCTCGGTGGGCTCGATCATCAGCGTCCCCGCCACGGGGAAGGACATCGTCGGGGCGTGGAAGCCGTAGTCGATCAGCCGCTTGGCCACGTCGTCGATGCTGACGCCGGTGGCCCTGGTCAGCGGGCGGACGTCGATGATGCACTCGTGGGCCACCAGACCGCCCGGGCCGGTGTAGAGCACCGGGTAGTGCGGCTCCAGCCGCTTGGCGACGTAGTTGGCGCCGAGCACGGCCACCTGGGTGGCGCGGCGCAGCCCCTCGGCGCCCATCAGCCGCACGTACGCCCACGAGATCGGCAGGATGCCCGCCGAACCCCAGGGCGCCGCCGAGATCGGGCCCACACCGGTCTCGGGGCCGGCGGCGGGCTGGAGCGGGTGGTTGGGCAGGTACGGCGCGAGGTGGGAGCGGACGGCCACCGGTCCGACGCCCGGGCCGCCGCCGCCGTGCGGGATGCAGAAGGTCTTGTGCAGGTTCAGGTGGGAGACGTCCGCGCCGAACTTCCCCGGCTTGGCCAGGCCCACCAGCGCGTTGAGGTTGGCCCCGTCCACGTAGACCTGGCCGCCGGCCTCGTGCACGGCCGCGCAGATGTCGGTGATGTGCTCCTCGAACACACCGTGGGTGGAGGGGTAGGTGACCATCAGCACCGCCAGCTCATCGCGGTGCTCGTCGATCCTGGCCCGCAGGTCCTCGACGTCCACGTCGCCGTTCTCGCCGGTCCTGACGACGACGACCCTCATCCCGGCCATCACGGCGCTCGCGGCGTTGGTGCCGTGCGCGGAGGACGGGATCAGGCAGACGGTACGGCCGTCCTCGCCGTTCGCCCGGTGGTACGCCCGTACCGCCAGCAGGCCCGCGAGCTCTCCCTGGGAGCCGGCGTTGGGCTGGATGGAGACCTTGTCGTAGCCGGTGATCTCGGCCAGCCGCTCCTCCAGCTCGCGGATCAGCGTCAGATAGCCCTCGGCCTGCTCGGCGGGCGCGAAGGGGTGCAGTCCGCCGAACTCCGGCCAGGTGACCGGCTCCATCTCGGTGGTGGCGTTGAGCTTCATGGTGCACGAGCCCAGCGGGATCATGCCGCGGTCCAGCGCGTAGTCGCGGTCGGCCAGGCGGCGCAGGTAGCGCAGCATCGACGTCTCGGAGCGGTGCCGGTGGAAGACCGGGTGGGTCAGGTACTCGTCGGTGCGCAGCAGGGAGGCGGGCAGCACCTGGCCGGCGGCCTCGTCCAGCGCCTCGGCGTCCCCGGCCCCGGACTCCACGCCGAAGGCGCCCCACACGGCGGCGAGCTGCGCGCGTCCGGTGGTCTCGTCGCAGGCGATGCCGACGTGGTCGGCGTCGGTCAGGCGCAGGTTGACCCCGGCCTCGCGGGCGGCGGCGACGACCTCGGCGGCCCGGCCGGGCACCCGTGCGGTGACGGTGTCGAAGAACGTGCCGTGGACGACCTCGACCCCGCCCTCGCGCAGCCCCTGGGCGAGGACGGCGGCGTAGCGGTGGGTGCGGCGGGCGATGGCGGCCAGCCCGTCGGGGCCGTGGTAGACGGCGTACATCCCCGCCATCACGGCGAGCAGCACCTGGGCGGTGCAGATGTTGCTGGTGGCCTTCTCCCGGCGGATGTGCTGCTCCCGGGTCTGGAGGGCCAGGCGGTAGGCCCTGGCGCCGTCGGCGTCCACCGAGACACCCACCAGGCGGCCGGGCAGGCTGCGCGCGAACTTCTCCCGCACCGCCATGAACCCGGCGTGCGGCCCGCCGAAGCCCATCGGCACGCCGAAGCGCTGGCTGGACCCCACCGCGATGTCGGCGCCCAGCTCGCCGGGAGGGGTCAGCAGGGTGAGGGCGAGCAGGTCGGCGGCGACGGTGACGACCGCGCCCAGCCCGTGCGCCTCCTCGATCACGCCGCGCAGGTCGCGCACGGCGCCGGAGGCGCCCGGGTACTGCAGCAGCACACCGAAGACACCGCGCTCGGCGACCTCGGCGGGGATGCCGCCGGACAGGTCGGCGACGACGACCTCCACCCCGGTGGGCTCGGCGCGGGTCTCGATCACGGCGATGGTCTGCGGCAGGCAGTCGGCGTCGACCAGGAAGACGCCCTGCCTGACCTTGCCGACACGCCGGGACAGCGCCATGGCCTCGGCCGCCGCGGTGCCCTCGTCCAGCAGCGAGGCGCCGGAGGTGGGCAGCCCGGTCAGGTCCGCGACCACGGTCTGGAAGTTCAGCAGCGCCTCCAGGCGCCCCTGCGAGATCTCCGGCTGGTACGGGGTGTAGGCCGTGTACCAGGCGGGGTTCTCCATGACGTTGCGCAGGATGACCGGCGGGGTGAAGGTGCCGTGGTAGCCCAGGCCGATCATGGAGTCCAGCACCTGGTTGCGCCCGGCCAGGGAGCGCAGCTCGGCCAGGACCTCCGCCTCGCTGCGGGCGGCGGGCAGGTCCAGCGCCTCGGTGCTCTTGATCACCTCGGGCACGGCGGCGGCGGCCAGCTCGTCCAGCGATCCGTAGCCGACCTGCGCGAGCATCTTGGCCTGCTCACCGGCGTCGGGGCCGATGTGCCGCTCCTCGAAGGGAGTGCCCCGCTCCAGCTCCGCGAGGGAGGTGGCGGGAGGATTGCGGTCTGCTGTCATCTGGAGGCCTCCTGGTCTGCGCGACCTGCGAGGGGCACCGCGGCACGGGTGCCCGGACGGCCTCCCCCTCTGTCATCGCGACCTGAGAGCTTCACCGGCCCGCGTCCGCGGCCCGGTTTTCACCGTCGGTGAGGAGGGGCTGCGTCGTCGAGGTACACCTCGTCCGTCGTGGCCCGCCCTGCTTTCCAGAGTGACCTCACCCGCGCGGTACGTGAGCCTGAGAGATTCCGGGGAGGATTTGCTCCTTCGGCGCCTCCGGCACTGTCACCGGAGGACTCTCCCGCTCGGGGTCAACAGCCACTTCAGAGCCTACCAGCGCCCGGTGGCACCGGCCCGGCCGCGGCCCCCGCCGCCCTGCCCGGGTGGCCGATGCGCCGAATGTGCCGTTTCGTTGTTTGTGGCGACTGTTTGCGAGCAGGCGCCTCTTCGTGCGAGGAGTTGGAGGGACCGCCGTGCAGACCGACATCGACCCGCGGGATCTGATAGGCCTCAAGGCTTTCGACAGCGCAGGGCAGAAGATAGGGACCGTGGACGAGGTGTACCTCGACGACGCCACCGGTGTCCCCGAGTGGGCGGCGGTGCGCACCGGGCTCTTCAGCCGTGACGCCTTCGTCCCGCTGGAGCCCAGCGAGGTGGTGGAGGGGACGCTGAAGGTGCCCTTCGAGCGTTCCCTGGTGAAGGAGGCGCCGGACTTCGGCGTGGGCCGCCACCTCTCCCCCGAGCAGGAACTGCAGCTCTACCGCCACTACGGGCTGGGCGTGCCCGGCGCGGGCACACCCGCCTCCGACGAGGACATGACGTTCGGGCGGATCGCGGGCTCCGAGACCTGACCTTCCCACGGCGCGAGCGGCTCGGAGGGCTCCAGCTCCGGATCGTCCACCGCGAAGGTGCGCACCCGGCCCGGCGGCGACCCGGGCCGCTCGAACCTCACCGTGACCCGCCCCAGACCACTGCCCTGCACCCAGCCCGGCCCGTACCGCGCGTGCCGTACGTCCAGGCCGGGCATCCAGTGCCGTACCGCCTCCGTCTCGCTCCCGGAGCCCGCTCCGCCCCCGGTGGCGGGCGGAGCGGGCTCCGGCGGCCGGGCGCCGGACAGCCTCGCCGCGCCGGCCTGGGCGAACAGGTCCTCCTGGGTGAAGTCGGCCAGCCCGCTCACCCCGACCCCCAGCAACCGCACCCCGGCGGTGGTGTCCACGCCCTCGACGAGCCGGGCGGCCGCCTCCCTCACCACAGCCGGGTCGTCGGTCGGGCCGCGCAGCGTCTCGGAGCGGGTGAGCGTGGAGAAGTCGTAGCTGCGTACCTTGACCACCACCGTGCGCCCGGACCGCCCCGCGGCCCTCAGCCGCGCGACGCAGCGGTCGGCGAGCCGGGCGACCTCGGCCTGGATCCTGGCGCGGTCGGTGAGGTCGGTGTCGAAGGTGTCCTCGACCGAGACCGACTTGGCGTCGCGCTCGGCGACCACCGGTCGCTCGTCGATCCCCTGCGCCATCACGTACAGCGCTCCGCCGTGCGCCCGGCCCAGCAGCCGCACCAGCTCCGCCTCCCCCGCCTCGGCGATCTCGCCGACGGTGGCTATCCCCGCCCTGCGCAGGGTCTGGGCGGTGGCGGGGCCGACACCGGGCAGCGTGCGCACCGGCATCGGCGCCAGCAGCGCCCGCTCGGTACCCGGCGGGATCACCACCAGCCCGTCGGGCTTGGCCTGCTCCGAGGCGATCTTGGCGAGCATCTTGGACCCGGCCAGTCCCACCGAGCCGCTGAGCCCGGTGGCGGCACGGATGTCCCGGCGCAGCCGTTCGCCCGCGGCACGGGCGGCACCGGCCGCCCGCCGCCCCGCCTCTCCTGCCGCCCCGCCCGCCTGGAGGTCCACGAACGCCTCGTCCAGGCTGAGCGGCTCCACCAGTGGCGACAGCTCGCGCAGCAGCCCCATCACCACCTCGCTGACGCGGCGGTAGAGCCCGAAGCGGGGGGTGAGGTAGGCGGCGTTCGGGCACAGCCGACGGGCCTGGGCCATCGGCATCGCCGAGTGCACCCCGAAGACGCGGGCCTCGTAGGAGGCGGTGGCGACCACCCCGCGCGGCCCGAGGCCACCGACGATCACGGGCTTCCCGCGCAGGCTGGGCTTGGCCGCCTGCTCCACGGCGGCGTAGAAGGCGTCCATGTCCAGGTGCAGGACCGTCGGTGTCCCTCTCACACCCGTGATGCTGCCCTACGCCTCTGACAGGGGCGACCGCGGCGTCCGCCGGCCGTGCCCCGCCGGGCCGCACCGGCGGCGGTCCGGCCGCCGTGTCCGGATCACCCCGCCCGGTTGCGGCGGCGCGCCAGCTCGTCGGCCGGATTGTCCCCGACGATCGTCTCCCCGGTGTCGACCCGCTCGGCGTGCAGCTGGGACAGAGCTGCCTCGACGTCCCGCCACACCACGCCGACAGCGATCCCGAAGACCCCCTGACCGCCCTGGAGGAGATCGACGACCTCGTCGGGCGAGGAGCACTCGTAGACCGTCGCGCCGTCGCTCATGAGCGTCATCCGCTCCAGGTCCTCGACCCCGCGCGAACGCAGGTGCTTCACGGCGGCACGGATGTTCTGCAGTGACACCCCGGCGTCCAGAAGCCGTTTGACGATCTTCAGCACGACCACGTCGCGGAAGCTGTAGAGCCGCTGGGTGCCCGAGCCGTACGCCGGGCGGACGCTGGGCTCGACCAGGCCGGTACGGGCCCAGTAGTCCAGTTGCCGGTAGGTGATGCCCGCGGCCGCGCACGCAGTCGGGCCCCGGTAGCCGATCAGCCCGGGGGCGGCGCCCTGTGCGGCGGGGGCGGACCGGGCGGGGGGCCGTATGGAGGATCCGCGCAACGGATACGGATCGCCCGCCGCCCTGCTGTCGCCGGTGCTGCTCACGCCGACCCTCCGTCCTTCACGTCCCGCGGATATGCCCGGGACCTGCCCAATCGACGGTAGGCAGTCACTCGGGGTGCGTCAACGATCGCCACACTCGGCACGCCGAGTGATAATCACCCAAGGAGTGGTTTCGCGTGTCCCCGTCGCGGGAATGGGTGCCGGAATGGCCTGGCGCCGACGGCGCTCACTGGTTGCTGGTGCCGAAGTCCTCCGGAGAGATCTGGTCGAGGAACTCGCGGAACTTCTCCACCTCGTCCTCCTGCTCGTCCGGGATCGCGATCCCGGCGTCGTCCAGCACACCGTCGCTGCCGTAGATCGGCGTCCCGGTGCGCAGGGCCAGCGCTATGGCGTCGGACGGGCGGGCGCTCACCTCCACACCGCTGGCGAAGACCAGCTCGGCGTAGAAGACACCCTCTCTGAGGTCGGTGATCCGCACGGCGGTGAGCTCCTGGCCGACCGCCTCCAGGACGTCCTTGAACAGGTCATGGGTCAGCGGGCGAGCAGGCGTCATGCCCTGCTGGGCGAAGGCGATCGCTGTCGCCTCCCCCGGACCGATCCAGATGGGAAGGTACCGGTCGCCTCCCACCTCTCGCAGGAGAACGATCGGCTGGTTGGAGGGCATTTCGACCCGGACACCCACAACGTCGAGCTCGTTCACACAGCAACCCTAGGACGTGCGCGCCCCCTTTGGGTAGTCGGGCGCCCCGCGACCTGCCCATCGCCGGTGCGAAGTCAGCGCGGCCGCGCCTTCAGCGCCGACTGCACCAGGGCCGCGTGCAGCCGTACGGCCAGCGTCGCCAGTTCGCGTGCGGTCGTCTCCGCGTGCGCCCTGGTCTGGGGGTTGCGGTGCCGCCGCAGCGGCGCCACGACCTGCTCGACCAGCCCCGCCTCCCGCTCCGCGGAGGCCTTCACCACCCGCAGGTGCCGCGGCTCCAGACCGTGCCGGCCCAGGTCCGCGACGATCCGGGCGATGGCGACGGCCTCGGCGTCGTACCCGCCGTCCCCTCCGGGGCGGATCAGGCCGTACGACTCCCACTCCGCCAGCTGCTCCTCATCCGCCTCCGCGGCGGCCAGGAGCTCCGCGCGCCCCACCCGCGCCGCACGGGGACCCTCCGTGCCGGCGGGACCGTCCGTGCCGTGGTGGGCCGGGGAGGCGGCCGAAGCCCGGTCCCCCTCCGGCGCGTCGAACGGGTCGATGGCCTCCGACGGCCTCGCCGGGCCGGGCAGGGCCACCTCCTCGCCGCGGTCGAGCGCGTCGAGCTGCTCCTTGATGACCCGCAGCGGCAGGTAGTGGTCGCGCTGCAGGCGCAGCACCCGGCTCAGGCGCTCCACGTCCGCCGCGGTGAACTTGCGGTACCCCGACGGGGTCCGCTGCGGCTCCACCAGCCCCTCGGACTCCAGGAAGCGGATCTTGGAGATGGTCACCTCGGGGAACTCGTCCCGCAGCAGGTTGAGCACGGCGCCGATGCTCATCGGAGCGGACTTCGCGGCGGCGGTGCCCCTGCGGGCACCGCCGGACCGTGATTGCAGCATGGACGCCCCCGGGGCGGTGGGTCAGACGGTGCGCTGGCTCGCGAAGAAGACCAGCCGGTACTTCCCGATCTGGACCTCGTCACCGTTGTTGAGCACGACCGAGTCGATCCGCTCGCGGTTGACGTACGTGCCGTTGAGGCTGCCGACGTCGGCGACGGTGAACCGGCCGTCCGGGCCGCGCCGGAACTCCACGTGGCGGCGGGAGACGGTCACGTCGTCCAGGAAGATGTCGCTCTCGGGGTGGCGGCCCGCCGTCGTCAGCTCGCTGTCCAGCAGGAAGCGGCTGCCGGAGTTCGGCCCCCGGCGCACCACCAGCAGCGCCGAGCCCATCGGCAGGGCGTCCACGGCGGCCTGGGCCTCGGGGGACAGTGACGGCAGGGCCGTCTGCCCCGTCATCTCGGCGTCGTAGGCCTCGATGCCCGAGATCGAGATGGTGGAGGTCGTCTCCGAGGAACGCTCGGGTACGGCGCCCCCTCGCAGCGGCGCTCCGCAGTTGGAGCAGAACCGGCTCGCCTCGGCGGCGCGGTTCCCGCACCTCGCACAGACCGGCAAGTCGGCTCCTCCACCCGTACTCGAGGCTGATGGTGCCTCGGAACCTATGGGGCCGGACGCTCCCCGGTCAACAGAGACAGGGCCGTGGCCACCCGAATTGTCGCCGGGCGCGACCTCGTCACGGAAGAGCGGGCGTTCCGCCCCCTCGGCGGCGGACTCGCCGCCGCGCGGCGCACGGTGCCGGGCGCCCTCGCCGGCGTCCTGGCGCTTGCCGAACAACTTCCCAAGAAAACTCACGGGCGATTCCCCTCGCACGAAACAGACCCGCCCGTGGGGCAGGACAGACCCTCGATGCTCACGGTGGCCGAACCGGACGCCCTCACAACGTCCCTGGCCTTCGGACAGTTTCCCTTACCCGCAGGCCGGCAAGCGCGCCGACCCCCGGTTTCTTCACGCGTCGGCTCACTGCGATGACGACTGAGCGTAGTCAGGCCGCTTCGCCGATCGCAAGGCATCCACGACGATCTTCTCTGAACGGGTTATGGACACGGTGGCCTGCTCCTTCTCCAGGGACTGGACGACACCGCCCGGGATGTTGAGCGCCGGCTCGAGATCCTGCGGCACGCCGATGACCTCGAAGCGGTAGGGCGAGGCCACCTTGCGGCCGTCGATCCTGATACCGGCGCCGCTGTCGGTGAAGTGGGTGCTCGTCACCACCCGCACTCCGTTGACCTCGATGGCCTCGGCACCCGCGGCACGCAGCTCCTGGATCGCGTCCAGCAGCATGTGCGCCTCGACCGTGCCCGCGGCGTCGTTCACCGTCATCCGGATACCCGGCCCCTCGGCCGCGACCGTACCCGCCAGCACGCCCAACTGCCGTGCCCTCTCCTCGGTCTGCCGGCGCGCCTCCTCCGCCTGGTCCGAGCTGTTCTCCAGTTCGGACTTCTGGTTCTCCAGCTTCCCCCTCTCCTCCTCCAGCCGCTGGGTGCGGCTGTCGAGCTCGTCGAGGATCCGCACCAGGTCCTCCTGCCGCGCACCGCGCAGCGGGCTGTTCTCGCTGGTGGAGCGGACCTGGATGGCGAGTCCCAGCCCGAGGACGAACAGCAGCAGCGCCACGGTGAGTTGGTTGCGGTTCACCCGCGGTGGCCACAGCCCGCGGATCAGCCGTTCGCGTCCGCCCGGAGAGGGCCTCTCGCCGGCCGGGGCAGCCGGCCCGGAGGGCCCGGCGGGCCCCTCCGGCGCCGCTGCGGCCCCGTTCCGCTCCTCCTCCGGGTCGATGCCCTGCGGTGTCGTCCTGTCGTCGCTCATCGCTCACTCACGCCCGGAACACATGCCGCCGGATGGCGGCGGCATTGGAGAAGATACGGATGCCCAGCACCACCACGACGCCCGTCGACAACTGCGCGCCGACGCCCAGTTTGTCACCGAGGAAGACGATCAGGGCCGCCACCACCACGTTCGACAGGAAGGACACCACGAAGACCTTGTCGTCGAAGATGCCGTCCAGCATCGCGCGCAGTCCGCCGAAGACCGCGTCCAGCGCCGCCACGACGGCGATCGGCAGATAGGGCTCGACGACCGTCGGCACAACGGGACGGACCAGGAGTCCGGCCACGACTCCCACGATGAGGCCCAGAACGGCGATCACGATGTGCTGCCCTTTCCTGTCTTCACGGGCTCTGCCGTACGAACGGTGAGACTGGGCGCGGCCGGCAGCCGCACCCTGTCCTGGACGGAGATGCCGGTGCGGATGCCGTAGTTGTCCTGGAGCACGTCCAGGTACCGGCCGTCGATGCTGTCCTGGAAGGCGTCGCTCAGCTCCTGGCCGTCGCCCACCGCGAGCAGGGTGTACGGCGGCACCAGCGGTTTGTTGTCGACGAGTATGGCGTCGCCGGCGGCGCGGATGGCGGACAGGGCCGTCAGCCGCTGCCCGTTGACCGAGATCGCATCCGCCCCCGACTCCCACAGCCCGTTGACGACCCGCTGCAGGTCCCTGTCCCGCACCCGCCCGGTGTCGGCGAAGCCGTTGCTCTGGCGGGGTCCGCCGCCCTCGCCCGGCCCGGAGTCCTCGGCGTCGTCGACGACGAGCCTGATCCCCGGCCCTTCGACCGGCACCGCTCCGGCAAGCAGCGCGACCACTTCGCCGCGGTCGCCACCGTGTTCCTGGAGCGCCTCGCGCTGCATCGCCGCGACCTCCTCGCGGAGGCCGTCGACGCGGGTCTGCAGGCCGTCGGCGTCCCGGCTGCCGTCCTCGATCCGGTCGATCAGCTCCTGCCGCTCCCGCGCCTCCGTGGGCGCCTCGAAGCGCGCCTGGGCGGCTCCCAGCGTGACCACCAGCGCGGCCAGGACCAGACCGGCGGCCAGGACGAGCTTCCCGCGCAGTGTGCGGGGCAGGCCGGACCGGCCCTCGGCGCCGCGGCGGGCCGCCGCTTCCGCGTAGCCGTCGTCGAGGCTGTGCTCCATCACATTGGTGAGCAGCGACATGGAGGCATCGGGTCGCGCAGGCCTCGAGGGGGTGCTCCGTACGGGGTGCTGCTGCGACATGCCGCACATCGTCGCACGTCGAGGGCCGTACCGCCGAACGGGGCCTCCACAGCGCCGGAGCGCGTCCGTTCGGCGGTACGGTACCGCGGTTCCCCGGGGCCCTCGGCACCCCGGGGAACCGTCGAGCCGTCAGCGTCCGGCGCTGTCGACCACCGCCGACCACTCGTCGAGGAGTGCCTGCGCGGAAGCGTCGTCAGGCCCCTCGGCCCACAGATGGGTGACCGCCTCGGCCGGATCCGGCAGCACCATGACCCAGCGCCCGTCGGACTCCACCACGCGCACGCCGTCGGTCGTGTCGACGAAACGTTCCCCCGCGGCTTCGACGACCCGGCGCATGACCAGGCCCTTGACCGCCCAGGGGGTGGCCAGGTCGCGGCGCAGCACATGGGCCTGCGGGATACGGGCGTCGATCTGGCTCAGGGTGAGCTGGGTACGGGCCACGAGTCCGAGCAGGCGCACGAAGGCCGCCGTACCGTCGAAGACACTGCTGAACTCGGGCACGATGAACCCGCCCCGGCCGTCGCCGCCGAAGACGGTGGCCTCGTCCCGCCCGACCCTGGTGAGATCGTCCGGCGAGGTCGTGGTCCACTCCACCTGGGTGCCGTGGTAGGCGGCCACCTGCTCGGCGATGCGGGTGGTGGTCACCGGCAGGGCGACCTTTCCGCTGCGCCGCTCCGCGGCGATCAGGTCGAGCATCACCAGCAGCGCCCGCTGGTCCTCGATGATCGTGCCGCGTTCGTCCACGAGGGAGAACTTCTCTCCCACGGGGTCGAAGCGGACGCCGAAGGCCGCCCGGGCCGACGCCACGATCTCCCCCAGCCGCACCAGCCCGGCACGGCGGGTGTCCGCGGTCTCCGTCGGCCGCGACTCGTCCAGCCCCGGATTGATCGTCAGCGAGTCGACGCCGAGCCGGCCGAGCAGACTGGGCAGGACGAGGCCGGCGCTTCCGTTGGAGGCGTCCACGACGACCTTGAGACCGGACTCGGCGACACCGCTGGTGTCCACCGCCCGCAGCAGCGTCCCCGTGTAGGAGTCGAACACGCTGGCCGGGAAGCTCAGGTCTCCGATCTCTCCCGGGAACGCCCTGCGGTACTCCTGGCGGGCGTAGACACGGTCCAGCTTGCGCTGCCCCGCCTGGGAGAGGTCGGCGCCCCGCTCGTCGAAGAACATGATGTCGACGGAGTCGGGGACGCCCGGCGTCGTGCGGATCATGATGCCGCCGGCGCTGCCTCTCGCGGTCTGCTGCCGCGCCACCGGCAGCGGGACGTTCTCCAGGTCCCGGACGTCGATGGCGCTGGCCTGGAGCGCGGAGATCACCGCACGCTTCAGGGCGCGCGCGCCCCGGGAGTGGTCGCGGGCCGTGGTGACCGTCGACCCCTTCTTCAGCGTCGTGGCGTACGCCCCTGCCAGCCGTACGGCCAGCTCCGGCGTGATCTCCACGTTGAGGATGCCGGAGACGCCGCGGGCGCCGAACAGATGGGCCTGGCCTCGCGACTCCCAGATGACCGACGTGTTGACGAAGGCGCCGGCCTCGACCGTCTTGAAGGGATAGACCCGGACGTTGCCCTGGACGATGGACTCCTCGCCCACCAGGCACTCGTCACCGATGACCGCGCCGTCCTCGATCCGGGCGGCGCGCATCACATCGGTGTTCTTGCCGATGACGCAGCCGCGGAGGTTGGACTGGGGGCCGATGTAGACGTTGTCGTGAACGACGGCCTTGTGCAGGAACGCACCGCTCTTGACCACCACGTTGGAGCCGACGACCGTGTGCTCCCGCAGTTCGGCGCCGGCCTCCACCTTGGCGTAGTCACCCACGTACAGCGGTCCGCGCAGCACCGCGTCGGGGTGGACCTCCGCGCCTTCCGCGATCCAGACCCCCGGAGAGATCTCGAATCCGTCGATCTCGACGTCGACCTTCCCCTCGAGGACGTCGGCCTGTGCCTTCACATAGCTCTCGTGGGTGCCGACGTCCTCCCAGTAGCCCTCGGCTACGTAGCCGTAGATCGGCTTGCCCTCCTTCATGAGCTGCGGGAAGACATCACCGGACCAGTCCACGGGAACATCGGGGTCGACGTAGTCGAAGACCTCCGGCTCCATGACGTAAATGCCGGTGTTGACGGTGTCGGAGAAGACCTGGCCCCAGGTGGGCTTCTCCAGGAACCGTTCGACTTTCCCTTCGTCGTCGACGATGGTGATGCCGAACTCCAGCGGGTTGGGCACCCTCGTGAGACACACGGTCACCATCGCGCCGCGCTCTCGGTGGAAATTGATGAGTTCGGTCAGGTCGAAGTCGGTGAGAGCATCACCGGAAATAACGAGGAAGGAGTCGTCCTTGAGGGCTTCCTCTGCGTTCTTCACGCTGCCCGCGGTACCCAGAGGCTTTTCCTCGTTGGCGTAGGTGAGCTCCATTCCGAGCTCCTCGCCGTCACCGAAATAGTTCCTGACCAGGGAGGCCAGGAACTGTACGGTCACCACGGTCTCGGTGAGACCATGCCGCTTGAGCAGCCGTAGCACATGCTCCATGATGGGCCTGTTGGCCACTGGCAGCAGCGGCTTGGGCATACTCGCGGTCATCGGGCGAAGGCGGGTGCCTTCGCCACCGGCCATTACGACGGCCTTCATGTCGGAAGCGTCCTCCTTGAAGAGACGACATACATGCCGACTGTGCCCGGCCGAAGAGACCCGTGAATCTGTTAAAGGGCCACTCGGGTCTCGCAGCCCCCGACGAGAGTCAGGGCCTAGTCGGCTGCGGCGTCCGCCTTGACAAGTCGGCGGACTTGAACCACATAGAGGATTCCTGCCCACCAGTACAGGGTTGTACCCCAGCCTGCGAACGCCCATCCGAAAATAGCAGCCAGTGACGGAAGCCACCCGCTTCCGTCACTGAGCAGCAGCAGCGGGAAGGCATACATCAGGTTGAAGGTGGCGGCTTTCCCCAGGAAGTTGACCTGTGGTGGCGCATACCCGTGGCGGTCGAGGACCCAGACGGCGATCAGCAGCATGAGCTCACGCGCCAGGAGCAGCCCAGTGAGCCAGAGCGGGAGGATGCCGCGCCACGTCAGTCCGACCAGGGTGGAGAGGATGTACAGCCTGTCGGCGGCCGGATCGAGGATGCGGCCGAGACCGCTGACCTGGTTCCAGCGCCGGGCGAGTTTGCCGTCCAGGTAGTCGCTGACGCCGCTGAGCGCGAGCACGAGCAGCGCCCAGCCGTCGGCGTTGGGGCCTCCGAACTCCGGCCAGAGAATCAGCCACAGGAAGAGCGGCACTCCTACGAGCCGCGCCATGCTGAGGATGTTGGGGATGGTGAGGACACGGTCCGTCTGGACGCGTGTCTTCTGGGCCTCCACCCGGGACCTCCTGTGAGTCCGTGCCAACGATGCTTCCTGACCTTACCCGCAGCGCGACGCCGGAGAGGGAAGGGGGTCCGGGGAGCGGGGCAGAACGCGAGAAAGCCCTGCCGGGAACCCGGCAGGGCTTTCTCTCCACAAATCGTTCGGCGGCGTCCTACTCTCCCACACGGTCCCCCATGCAGTACCATCGGCGCTGAAAGGCTTAGCTTCCGGGTTCGGAATGTAACCGGGCGTTTCCCTCACGCTGTGACCACCGAAACACCA